>NZ_JAWLQI010000064.1:0-19211 GCF_036997785.1 Brachyspira pulli | reverse complement strand
TAAAAATTTTTAGTATATTAGTTTGTGATGCTATACTTTCTATTATCTTAGTTATTTCTGTTATTTTATTGCTTGCTTCATAAACTAATTCAATATTATTAGTAGTTTCTTCTATAATACTTCCTGCTTCTTTTACTGATTTTTCAGAGTCCTGCATCATTTCATTTCCATGTACTGAGTTATCAGCTGAAGATTTTATTGTAGATGCTATTTCTTCCATAGATGAAGCTGTTTCTTCCAAACTTGATGCCTGCATTTCAGTTCTATGTGATAAATCATTGTTCCCATTTCATATTTCTGTTGCTGCTAATGATATTCTGTCAGAACTTGTAAGTACTTGAGATATTATTTCTCTAAGTTTATCAGACATATTTTTAAAGCTATGCAATAACATAGCAAATTCTGTTTTATTTTTTAATAATTTTTCATCGATTTGTACTTTTAAATTTCCTTCTGCTATGCTTGATGATAATTTTATACATATATTCAAATTAGTTATTATATTTTTTGCTATAGATACTAAGAATATAAATACAGATACGCCGACAAATAATAACACTATATAAAATATAACATTTGCTCTTACAACTCTTTTATTTGCTTCTTCTAATTTAATTGCATTGTCGCTTTCTAATTTATCAAAGAATTGATCTATAGGCATCATGATTTCATAAACTTTATTTTCATATTCATTTCCATTAACTAATTCTATTGCCTCTAATTGTTTTGACTGGTATTCTGGTGCTATAATATTGTTAGTTGTTTTTGGTATAGATTTGATTATATCCATTGCTTTTGTTTCTAATAATACCAATTCTTCTGATCTTGATTTTGATAAATTTAAATAATCAAACATTTCTTTAGAGAAATTCAATTCTTTCATAACAGTTTCGTAGGCTTTTGTTTCGCCGTCACTGTATGGTTTTTGTCCATTTGCTAAATATAATGACCAATATAGACCTCTATCATATTTAAGCTGTGTTGCCTGTTTCCTCCGGATATTGCTATGCAATCATTGTATGCCCTTTCGTATTTTGAATCTCCTGTAGCTACATAACTTCTTACAAATTGTGTTAAGAATGCTGAATTCTGCTGATATTTTCTTGCTATTGATGATGAGTCTATTATATATTGATAAATATTTCTAAAATCATTAATACTATTTCTTATGTTGATTTGTAATACAACAAGTATTGAAATTGATATTACTATATAGATAGCAAATACAATAAATTTGGTTTTGATTTTTATATTTTCTTCCTTAAAATATTTATTTTTATATTAGACTTCTAACTATTTTACAGCAAAAGAGAATTATTTCAATTTGTTTTATTTGTTTAATTCATTTTTTACCATAAAAAAAAATAGTTAATTGTAAAAATATTAATATTATATTATAATCAATTAACATAATATATTTTTTAATAAAGTAGGAAATTAATGGACAGTATTTTAAAAGTAGAAAATTTAAAAATGTACTATCATACTTCTAAAGGATTAGTTAAAGCTATTAACGATATTAGTTTTGAAATAAATACAGGTGAGACTTTAGGCATAGTAGGCGAATCCGGATGCGGAAAAACAAGTCTTGGTACATCACTTTTAAGAATGCCGTCAATTCCGGGAAAATATGAAGGCGGAAAAATTATACTTGATAATGAAGATATTATTCCGCTTAAAGAAGAATATATTAGAAAAAATATCAGATGGTCAAAAATATCTATGGTTTTTCAGGGAGCTATGAATTCACTTACTCCGGTATATACTATAGGCAGTCAAATGATAGAAACATTAAACAGACATGTTGATATGAGTAAGACTGAAGCTAATAAATTGATAGAAGAATATTTAGGATATGTCGGACTTCATTCAAGTGTAGCTAAAAGATATCCCCATGAACTTTCAGGAGGTATGAAGCAGCGTGTAGTTATAGCGGCAGCATTATTTTTAAAACCTAAACTTATTATACTTGATGAACCTACTACTGCATTAGATGTTATTGTACAGGCACAAATAATTAATTTATTAAAAAAACTTAAAAAAGATTTTAATTTATCATTTATTTTTATAACTCATGATTTGGCATTAGAAGCTGAAATTTCAGATAGAGTATGTGTTATGTATGCAGGTAAAATTGCAGAACTTGCAAGCAATGAAGATATATACAAAAATGCTAAACACCCATATACAAAACGTCTTTTAAAAGCTACTCCTAGATTGAATAAGGCAGTTAGTAAATTGGAATTTATTGAGGGAACTCCTCCAGATTTGCTTAATCCTCCAAAAGGCTGTATGTTTTATGAAAGATGCAAAGAAAGAATAGATAAATGCAAAAATGAAGAGCCTATTATAAAAGATATAGGTAATGGTCATTTATGTGCCTGCCATTTAGTTGATTAAATAATATAATAAAGAGAAATATCATGAATGAAGATGTAATATTAAAACTTGAAAATGTAAAGAAATATTTTTATCCGCATACCAGTATAGTAGAAAGTTTATTGAAAAAATCAAAAGAAATAAAAGCTGTTGATGATGTCAGTATTGATGTAAAAAGAGGCGAGATACTTGCTATAATAGGGGAGTCCGGAAGCGGTAAAACTACTATAGGAAAACTTATTATGAAGCTTATAAATCCTACTTCCGGAAATATAATATTTGAAAATGAAAATATAAATAATTTTAATAAAGAAGAAACTAATAAATATAGAAGAAATGTTCAAATGATATTTCAGGATCCTTATGCCTCTATGAATCCTAGATTTAAAATTAAAGATGTACTTAAAGAACCACTATATATTCATAATATTGAAGGTGATGAAAAAGTTTATGATGAAATAGTTATTAAGGCTTTAAAAGATGTAAAAATAAATCCTCCTGAGGAATTTATGGAGCGTTATCCTCATATGCTTTCTGGAGGACAGCGTCAAAGAATAGCTACTGCACGTGCTTTGATACTTAATCCTAAATTAGTTGTGGCAGATGAGCCTGTTTCTATGATAGATTTGTCTACCAGAGCAGAAATTCTTTATATGATGAAAGAGCTTCAATTGGAAAAGAATTTAAGTTATATATACATTACTCATGATTTATCAACAGCAAGATATTTTGCAGACAGAATAGCAGTTATGTATTTGGGAAGCATTGTTGAAATAGGGGAGGCTGATGAAATAATAGATAATCCAAAACACCCTTATACAAAGGCTTTGATTGCGGCAGTACCGGATGCATCTTCCGGCAGAGTTAACATAATAAAAGAACTTCCTATTACCGGAGAAATACCTAATGCATCAAATATACCAGAGGGATGCAGATTCCATACAAGGTGCATATATGCAAAAGATGAATGTAAAAAGACAGTTCCTAAATTAGAAAATATTAATGATAAGCATTCTGCGGCATGTTTATTTGCTGATTAATTATTTATTGTTGACTTTTATTTTTAAGTACTGTAGTATAAGAATAAAAAAATATTTGGAGTTGTATTATGGCTAATGATATACAATTAGATGATAATATGCAATTAATAGTAGATTTTCTTAAATGCGATTATGAAGTATTAAAAGGCGGACTTGAAGACGATACTAAAATAATGGAATGCTACAAAGAACATTTAGAAAAAGGCAAAAAAGAGGGATATACACCTTTAATCATAGTACCAAGTGATGTTCTTTCTGAAGCAATAGAAATTTTTTTAGAAGACAATGATGCAGAAATTGAAGATTCAAAGAAATTAATAAATGAATATATAGAGAAATCTAAAGAAGTAAATTATAAAGATTACATAAATCAAAATATTGAAGAAATAAAAAAATCATTCAATGCTCCTATAGTAGAAGGCTTTGAAATATTTGATAGTTTTGGTTCTTATTATGATTATAGTTTAGATAATCCTGTTACTTTCGATTTGATATTAGCGAAAATTCCTACTACTAATCCTTATGAATTGGCATGTTATATTCCTATGGGCGGTTTTAATGATTGTCCTAATCCTGAAACACAAGCAGCTATTTTCAAATATTGGTATGAAAAATATAATGCATATCCTGCAGTAGTAGGTTATGATACTTGGGAGCTTTGGGCAGAAAAACAGCCTAAAACAGAAGAAGAAGCTAGAGAACTTGCACTTGAACATTATTATTTTTGTTTGGATAGAGTAGATCAATATGCTGAAAATTATGATCATGGTAAATTGGCTGGAACATTATTAAAGTCTAATGTTTGGTATTTTTGGTGGGATTAATTTTAGTAAATATTTTTTTGTTTTGCTATTTGTGAGTCATTATATTTAATTAATATATTGGCTCACTTATTTTTAAGATATAAGCATATTAATAAAATAAAAAATACTTATTTAATAAATTGTATTTAATTACAGAATATACTTAAATAACTATGTTTTATCAAAAATAAATTTATCTTTTTATATATGGGGCTTTGCCACATACCACAGTTCTTTTAATACGCTCTGCGTGCCGTATAAAGTGCATCGGTTGACAAACTTAAAAATTTTTAGTATATACCTAAACAACTATATTTTGTCAAAAATTATTTTATTATTTTTATTATTTGTGGGGACTAGCCCCCACACCCCCACTTCTTTTGCGACCGAAGGAAGTACCTTTAGGTATGCCACAAAGAACCTATATCCTCGGCGGGCTCGGATACGCTTCGCGAAAGACTGCATTTTTAAGGTATATCATATATTTAATAGGCATATTTTTAATATAAAGCTTTAGCAATTGCGTTTTTTGCAACTTTGACGAAGTCCGCAGAGCGTGTGCGGCAAAAAAGTTGATAATATTACATAATGTGCAGTAGTCGGAAAATGAAATCGTTTCAGTATATACTCAATGAAAAGAATAATTATTTAATAAATTTGTTTTTTGAATAATAAGATAAAATTATATTATTATCTTACACTTTTTCCTTCAATAAATTCATAATTTATATATAGCACTTTCTTAACATCAACATTATTTATTAAATCTATTAAAATATTAGCTGCACAAACACCAGCATTAAAAGAATCAAATTTTATTGTAGAAAGTCTAGGTTCTATAATTTCATCGATTTCATATCCTCCGAATGATATTACAGATATATCATCAGGCATTTTCAAACCTTTTTCTTTTATTACTTTATATACGCTATGAGCTTGCCTGTCTGTAGAACAGATTATAGCATCTAATTTTTTGTTTTTTAATAATTTTTCGGTGGCAATTTTAGCACTGTCATAAGAAAAATCAGCTATTTCTATGCTTACATTGTTTATATTATAATTTTTTAATCCGTCTAAAACACCGTTTCTTCTTGTTATACCAATTGCAACATCTCTTTCATCTACAGCAATAAAACCTACATTTTTATGTTTTTTACTTCCAATATATTCTCCAATTTCAACACCTGCATTATAATCATCATTAACTATGCTTACACCATCAGAATATTCTTGTCCATAAATAACAATAGGTATATCCAACTTTTTTAAAGCTTTTCTATGTTCATCAGTTATTTCTGTTGCACTTAAAACTATTCCATCAACATTCAATCTTTTTAATTTTTCTATATAATGAATTTCTAATTTAGAGTCATGATTAGTATTTATAATAATTGGCATATAATGCTTTTCTCTAAAAGTCTTTTCTAATCCAGTTAATACTCTAGAAGTAACTATAGAATCCAAAGCTGGTACTATAACACCTATCATATAACTTTGTTTAGCATTCAATCTTGCAAAAGTATTAGGCTCATAATTATATTTTTTTATTATTTTGGCTATTTTATCTTTAGTTTCTTTTTTGATATATCCGCCATTAAAATAACGAGAAATAGTTGTTTTTGTTACACCTGCTATCTCTGCTATATCTTTCATAGTTATTTTTTTCTTATATGAATTCTTACCAGCTTTCATACTAACCTATTATTCTCCTCTACAAGGATAATAGTATACACTTTTTTAGACTAAAATACAAATTCATAATTTTATAATAATAAAAAAATAAGCATTTATTAGAATTATTTTTTAATTTTTTAAAGCGGTAAACGAGCAGATGATAACTGACGAATGAGTTTTCAGCTATTTATCAGTAAATTTTATCGCTGGCAATAATAAATATTTATTTTACATATACTACATAATTTCTAAATTTAATGTTATTTTTCAGCCTTTATCAAACATATTCTAAATTATAAAATATATTTGAATAAAGGAGCAGGTAATTGTAGTTATAGGTGAGCAGTAAATTATTAAAAAAATTGACAAAAATAAAAGTTTTATTATATTAAATATGTAACTGAGAACATAAATTTTTTATATAAAAAATGATATAGTGGTTGACAAATATTAAAATAATGCTATTATTATTTATGTAACCGATTACATAAATAATAATTATCAATAGGATTTTTTTATGGCTATCAATTATAAAAAAACTGCTGAAGAAATAGTGAAAGTAGTTAATAAAGATAATATTATATCTGCAACTTTCTGTGCTACAAGATTAAGATTAATAGTAAAAAATAGAGAAAGCATAAAGGATTCTGATGTACAAAAAATAGAAGGTGTTAAGGGAGTATTTTTCAATTCAGACCAATATCAAATAATACTTGGTACTGGTGTTGTAAATAAGGTTTATGATGAAGTTGTACAGTTAGGTGTTACTGGTTCAGCAAAAAAAGATGATAGCACAGTAACAAAAACAGATGATAAAAGCGGAAATAAGTTCAAAAAATTCATACGTATATTTGCTGATGTATTTGTACCTATAATGCCAGCCATGATAGCAACAGGTTTATTTTTAGGTCTTAAAGGTGCATTGATAAATGACAGCTTTTTAGGTCTATTTAATACAAAAGTGGCCGATATACCAGTATCTGTTTTAACATTTATGAGTGTGTTAACAGAAACAACATTTGTATTTTTACCAGCTTTGGTATGTTGGTCTACTTTTAGAGTATTTGGCGGTTCGCCTATTTTAGGTATATTATTAGGTTTAATGTTAGTTTCTCCTGCTTTACCTAATGCATATTTAGTAGCCAATCCAGACAGCGGAGTTAAACCTATAATGTTATTCGGATTTATACCTATAGTTGGTTATCAAGGAAGTATATTGCCTGCTCTTATTGCTGGTATTATAGGTTCTAAATTAGAATTAAAATTAAGAAAGATTATACCTAATATAATAGATATATTAGCTACTCCATTTTTAACGTTGCTTATAATGCTAATATTATCTTTAGCAGTAATAGGTCCAATATTCCATATAGTTGAACAATGGATATTAATAGCTATAAATTTCTCATTATCTTTGCCTTTTGGTTTAGGCGGTTTGATAATAGGTTTTGGAATCATATTTATAGTAGTTACAGGCGTTCACCATATAATGAATTTGATAGAGATATCTTTACTTGCTGCTACAACATTTAATCCAATCAATCCTCTTTTAAGTGTTGCCAATTTAGCTGCCGGTGCTGCTTGTTTAGCTGTTAGTTTAAAAACTAGAAGAAAAAGCGTAAAAGCTATGGGATATGGTGCTACTTTATCAGCTTGGCTTGGTATTACAGAGCCTGCTATATTTGGTATAAACATAAGATATGGAATAAAACCTATGGTATGCGGTGCTATAGCTGCCGGTATCACTGGATTAATTGCCAGATTATTAAACTTACAAGCTACAGCTAATGGCGTTACTGGTATTCCTGGTACATTACTTTATATTTATGATGGAAAACAATTAATAGGTTATATTAGTGTTGCCATACTTACAGTTGTTTTATCTTTCGCTATAACTTGGTTCTTTGGAGTACCAAAAGAGTATATGCAGGAAGACGAAGAATAAAATTGACACATTTAGATAATTTCTACATAAATCCAATAAAAATTATTTGTTCTACTTAGTGTCATGTATTGCCTTTATACATGATGCTAAGTATTATTAAATAATTCAAGGAAAAAAAATGATAAATCTTGTTAGTAAAATATTTAAAGAAGCAATCAATAAAAAAGAAATTGAATATATAAAAAGTGATAAAAGCAATGATAAATGGAGATTAAAATTCCATTTAATGCCTATAGTTGGTTGGATGAATGATCCTAATGCTTTATCATATTTTAAAGGTAAATACAATATACATTTTCAATACTCACCTTTTGAGGTTGAGGGCGGATTAAAATTTTGGGGACATTATAGAACTGAAGATTTAATAAATTATGAATATGTGGGAGTATCATTATACCCAGATGAAAAATACGATTGTCACGGAGTGTATTCTGGTTCTGCTTTTATAGAAGATGATAAATTATATGTATATTATACTGGTAATGTAAAACTTCTAGGAGAACATGATTACATAGAAAGTGGAAGGGAGGCTAATACCATGCTTACTGTCTCCGAAGATGGTATTAACTTCTCAGAAAAAGAATGTTTAATGGAAATGAAGGATTATCCTAAAGATATAACCAATCATATAAGAGACCCTAAAGTATTTAAAGTAAATGATACTTATTATATGGTACAAGGTGCTAGAAAATATGGACCTGACAGAGATAATGATATTGGCGAAGTATTAGTATTTTCTTCAAAAGATAAGAGGAATTGGAAGCATATAAGTACTATACACACAAAAGATACTTTCGGTTATATGTGGGAATGTCCTGATTTATTTAATTTAGACGGACAAGATATTTTATTGACATGTCCTCAAGGTGTTAAACAAGTAGAAGGACTATACGAAAATATTTATCTTTCAGGATATTTTTTAGTTAATGATGATTATAAAAATAAAGATTCTGTAATTGTAGATAATTTCACTGTAATAGATAAGGGATTTGATTTTTATGCTCCTCAAACATTTTTAGATGAAAATGGAAACAGAGTAATAATTGGCTGGATGGGAGTACCTGATACAGAAGATGACCATAAAAACTTAACTGTTCAGTATGGCTGGCAGCATTGCTTAACTATACCTAGAGAATTAAGTTTGAAAAATGGAAAATTATATCAAATTCCTCATAGAAATTTAGAAAAATTAAGAAGCAAAACAGTATTAGAAAACAAATATTCTCAAAACACTTTATCTGATAATTTAATTTCAAATGACATTTCATTATATGATGTTATTATTGATAACATTAAAGAAGAAAATTTGAAATTATTTATATCAGATGGTGTTTGTATTAAATACGAAAACAATAGATTTATATTAGAATTTGTAGGCGATATAGGTAAAAAAATAGGCGGCGGCAGAACAAAAAGAAGTGCTGAACTAAAAACTTTAGAAAATATTAGAATATTAATAGATACATCTACTATAGAAATATTTGTAAATGACGGAGAATTGGCATTTACAACAAGATATTATCCTGATGAATATTCTTTCAAAGTTTGCGGAGATATGAGTATAAAAATATATCAATTAGAAGGTTTTAAATTTATTCATTAATCTTTTTATTTGTAAATATTTAAAAATAGTTTATAATATTAAGATTATTATAATAAGGATATTAACTATGGCAAAACCAATTACAAAAGAAGGATATGAAAAAGTAAAGGCAAAACTCACTGAATTAAAAGCAGAGTTTGAAACTTTACCAGCTATTATTGCAGAAGCTAGAGAAAAAGGCGATTTAAAAGAAAATGCTGAGTATCATGCTGCAAAAGAAAGACAAGGATTATTAAATGCTCAAATATCAAAGTTAGAAGGCGATTTAGCAGGATGTGAAATAATAGATCCAGCTTCTTTAGACAAAGACACTGTAACTTTTGGTAAAAGAGTAAAAGTAAAAGATAAAAATAGAAATGCTACTTTTGAATATAGAATAGTAGGTGAATTAGAAGCAGATATGAGTAAAAATGAAATAACTATAGTAACTCCTATTGCTAAAGGATTATTAGGCAAAAAAGTTGGAGATGTTGTTACTATAAAAGTACCTGCTGGAGATAAAGTTTTAGAGATATTGGAAATTAATATATAATTTTATTAAAAAATTTAATATTATAAAGAATTCTGTTAATTTTTAATAAATTAATAGAATTCTTTTATTTTTGTCAAACTTTTACTATAATAGTATTGTAAAAATTCAATTTTACTTGAAGTTTTTAAATAAAGTTATATATTTAAAAGTATATTCCACTATTATTTATAGGAGTTTATTATGCCAAAAATGAAAGTTATGATAGCATCTTCTGAAGCTACACCATTCATAAAGACAGGTGGACTTGCTGATGTTGTAGGTGCTTTGCCTATTTATCTAAAAAAATTAGATGTAGAAGCTTGTGTAGTTCTTCCAAAATATAGAGATATTAATTTTCATGATTGTTATTTAGAGAATGTACTTCCTACTATGGGAGTATGGATGGGTAGTGGTGAAGAATGGTGTTCAGTATTTAAAACTGTAAAAGACGGAGTTGATTTTTATTTCATAGAGCATCATAGTTTCTTCAGCAGAGAAGGACTTTATCATGATGCTTCTTTCAATGATTATCAAGATAATGCTTGGAGATTCGGATTCTTTTCTCGTGCTGCTTTGCAATTATGTAAAGATTTGCAATTAAATGTAGATGTAGTTCATGCTAATGACTGGCAGACAGCTGCTATTCCTGCATATATTAAAACTTGGCACTGGAATGACCCAGTAGGACGTGCTGCTAGTTTGCTTACTATACATAATGCAAATTATCAAGGTATATATAATGCTACTACTACTTATGATTATTTAGGTTTAGGCTGGAACAATTTCAGTCCTGATACTTTTGAAGATCATGGTAACATCAATTTCTTAAAAGGCGGAATATTCTTCTCTGATGTAGTTACTACTGTAAGCCCTACTTATGCAAAAGAAATTGCTTCTCCTTACGGCGGTCATGGTATGGCTCCTTATTTACAAAATAAGACTACAAGTTTCTTTGGTATACTTAATGGTATTGATGAAGATGTTTGGTCTCCTGAAAAAGATAAATTTATACCTGCTAATTACTCTGTAAGCGATATGAAAGGTAAAAAAGTATGTAAAAAAGAACTTCAAAAAAGATTCTTATTAGAAGAAGACGATGATGTTGTTTTAATAGGTGCTATAGGAAGATTTGTTGATCAGAAAGGATATGATTTAATAGCTTCAATAATAGATCCATTAGTAAATAACATGAAAGTTCAATTCTGTATATTAGGTTCAGGTGAGAAAGGATTAGAAAGCTTCTTTGGAGATATACCAAAAAGATATCCTGGCAGAGTAGGTTCTTATATAGGCTATAGTAATGAGTTATCACACTTAATAGAAGCTGGATGTGATTTATTTGTAATGCCTTCATTATTTGAGCCTTGCGGACTTAATCAGATGTATTCTTTAAGATACGGAACTTTACCTATAGTACATGCTACTGGAGGACTTGAAGATACTGTTGAAAATTATAATGAACAAACAGGTGAAGGTACAGGATTCAAATTCTATGATTCTAACCCTTCAGCATTATATAATACTATTGGCTGGGCTGTTAGTGTTTATTATGATCATAGAGACAGATTTACAGAAATGCAAAAAAGAGGAATGAAAATAGATAATTCTTGGGAAAAAAGTGCCAAAGAATATGTAAAAGCTTATGAACTTGCTATTTTAAACAAAAATAATTATGATAGAAATTGCGGATTATAATAAATATTTGGAGAATTTTACTAATGGGAAACACTAATAAAATTTTATTCGTTTTATCTGGACAAAACTTCCAAGATGAAGAATATTTTGAAAGCAAAAAAATATTTGAAAATGCAGGATATAAAACTGAAGTGTCATCTACATTTATAGGTACTGCACAAGGTAAATTGGGTGGCATGACTAACATAGACTTGCTTTTCAGTGAAGTAGATGCTATGGAATTTGATGCTGTAGTATTTATAGGCGGTATTGGATGCATAACTTTATGGGACGACTGGCGTACTCAAGGTCTTGCTAAACTATTTTTAGATAATCAAAAAGTAGTGGCAGGAATAGGAAGCGGTGTTGTTATTATGGCTAATGCTAAAATATTAGATGGTGTTAATGTTACTTGTTTATCTGCTGATGAATCACATGTTAGACATGGTAATGCTAATATTATGTCTGATAAAGTGGTGATTTCTGGAAGTATTATCACTGCTAATGGCCCTGATTCATCAAAAGAATTTGCTAATGCTATTGTAAATATATTGAATAACGCATCAAAATAAATATTCTATTTTTTATAAAGGTAAAGGGTCTAATTTTTTAGATCTTTTGCCTTTTTATATAATTAATTTTTAACAAAACATAGTCATAAAAAATACTTACAATTCTTAATTATTATCATATACCAATTGAAAAACTTTTTGATTATATTATAATATTTTCCAAAAAAATAATAAATGGTAGTATAAAATGGTAAAAGCAGTATTTTTTGATATAGACGGAACTTTAGTTAGTTTTAATACACATAAAATTTCAGAAAATTCTAAAAAAGCTCTCAAGGAATTAAAATCTAAAGGCATAAAAGTTTTTATAGCAAGCGGAAGAGCTTTATTTCAATTAGATAATTTGGAAAATTTAGAATTTTACGGTTATATAATGATTAATGGATGTAATTGTTTCATTAATGAGAATGGAAGCCTAAAAGAAATATATAAAATTTCATTGGATAAAAATGATTTGTTTTCTTTAATAAATTATCTAAATAAAGATAGATTCCCATGCTCAATTATCACCGCAAATAATATACATATTAATTATGCAGATGATGTAATTAAAACATTATACACGATGGCCAAAGTAAATATTCCGGAAGTAGTAGATTTTAATGAGTATATAATAAATAATTATGATAAAATCTTGCAGCTTAATATTTTTGTAGATGAGAATAAAGAAAAATATTTAATGAATGAAGTACTAAAAAATTCTGAATCAGGCAGATGGCATTTTTCATTTGCCGATGTTAATCATAAAGGCAGCGGAAAAAATGTAGGAATAGATAAGATTATCGAATATTACGGCATAGATTTATCAGAAACAATGGCTTTTGGTGACGGAGGAAATGATATAGGTATGATAAAACATGCTGCTATAGGTGTTGCTATGGGAAATGCTAATGAAAATGTAAAAAAGATAGCAGATTATATAACAGATGATGTTGATAATGACGGTGTTTACAAAGCACTAAAACATTTTAATTTAGTAGATTTTTAATGGATTTATGAAAGAGAGAATAAGTAATATGATAAAAGCAGTATTTTTTGATATAGACGGAACTTTAGTAAGTTTCAAAACACATAAGGTCTCAGATTCTTCTAAAGAAGCTATAAGAATATTAAAAGAAAAAGGAATAAAAGTTTTTATAGCTACTGGAAGAATAAAAATGCATATAAACAATGTAGATGATTTGGAATTTGACGGCTATATAACAGCAAATGGATTCGATTGTTATATAGGAGATAAATCAATTTACAGACATGGCATAGCAAAAGAGGAAGTATATTCATTAATAGATTATTTAAAAAATAAAGAACAATTTCCATGCTCTGTTATGATGGCTAAGGGTGTAGTTATAAATTATATTACTGATGAAGTTGCTAAATATTTGGAATCTATTAATCTCAAAATAAATGTAGCAGAAAATTATTATGATTTTTTAGTAGAAAATATAGATGATATATTACAAATTAATTTATTCGTTAATGAGGAAAAAGAAAAAGAATTGATGAGTAAAATATTCAAAAATTGCGAATCCAGCAGATGGCATCCTGCTTTAACAGATGTCAATACAAAAGGCGGCGGAAAACATATAGGTATAGATAAGATTATCGAATATTACGGCATAGATTTATCAGAAACAATGGCTTTCGGCGACGGAGGTAATGATGTTTCTATGATAAAACATGCTGCCATAGGTGTTGCTATGGGAAATGCAAATGAAAGTGCTAAAAAAGCAGCGGATTATATAACAGATGATGTTGATAATGACGGCATTTACAAAGCATTGAAACATTTTAATATAATAGATTAATGAGGATAAGTAAAATGATAAAAGCAGTATTTTTTGATATAGACGGAACTTTAGTAAGTTTCAAAACACATAAGGTTTCAGATTCTTCTAAAGAAGCAATTAGACTTTTAAAAGAAAAAGGAATAAAAGTTTTTATAGCTACTGGAAGAATAAAAAATCATATAAACAATGTAGATGATTTGGAATTTGACGGTTATATAACAGCAAATGGATTTGATTGCTACATAGGAGATAAATCAATTTACAGACATGGCATAGCAAAAGAAGAAATATATTCATTAATAGACTATTTAAAAAATAAAGAACAATTTCCATGTTCTGTTATGATGAATAGCGGTATATATATAAATTATGTTAATGAAGATGTAGAGAAAGTTTCAAAATCAATTAATTTACCTATACCAGCTGTAGACAATTATTATGAGTTTTTAGAAAAGAATATAGACGATATATTACAAATTAATTTATTCGTTAATGAGGAAAAAGAAAAAGAATTAATGAGTAAAATATTCAAAAATTGCGAATCCAGCAGATGGCACCCAGCATTTACAGATGTTAATACAAAAGGCGGCGGAAAGCATATAGGAATAGATAAGATTATAGAATACTACGGTATAGATTTATCAGAAACAATGGCTTTCGGTGATGGAGGAAATGATATTACTATGATAGAGCATGCTGCTATAGGTATCGCTATGGGAAATGCCAATGAAGGTGTAAAAGAAGTTGCTGACTATATAACAGATGACGTTGATAGTGATGGTGTTTATAAAGCTTTAAAACATTTTAACATATTATAATATATATGTATTATATTTCTTGAAAAAGGTTCTTTTTTTTACTATACTTATAATATATGAATTATTTAGTATAATAAAAATTATTGGAGTTTTTTTATGAGAGTATTTAATACTGTTGCCTTGATACTTGGTGGAGGTAGAGGAACAAGACTTTATCCATTAGTAAAAGCACGTTCTAAACCAGCTGTATCTTTGGGCGGTCAATACAGAATGATAGACATACCAGTATCTAACTGTATTAATAGCGGATTCAGAAATATATATGTTATTACACAATTTAATAGTGCATCTTTAAACAATCATATATATAATGCCTACAGATTCGATAACTTCTCTGGCGGTCATGTAAGTATACTTGCAGCAGAACAGACTGATACTAATATAGATTGGTATCAAGGTACTGCTGATGCTGTTAGAAAAAATTTAGAACATTTTGACAATGAATTTGTTAATAATGTTGTTATACTTTCCGGTGACCAAGTTTATCGTATGAATTATAATGTAATGCTTCAGCATATGCTAGAAACTGGTGCTGATATAGTAGTTGGTACAGTACCTGTTGTAAGAGAAGATGCTAAAGGATTTGGCGTAATGCTTGTAAATAAAAGAGGTCAAATCACTAACTTCCATGAAAAACCAAAAGAAGATGAAGCATTAGATGCATTAAAATTAAGCGAAGAACAAAAGAAAATGTTCAATATAGAAGATCCTGAAAAAGATTATTTGGCTTCTATGGGTATTTATGTATTCAGACGTAATGTACTTAAAGAGCTTTTATCTGATGTTTCTATGATTGACTTTGGTAAAGATATTATTCCTGAAGCTATAAAGAAATATAAAGTATATAGTTATGCATTCCAAGGCTATTGGGAAGATGTAGGAACTATAAAGGCATATTTTGAAGCTAATATTTCTTTCGGAAGTAAAAATCCTCCTTTTGATTTTTATGATGAGAATGCTCCTATTTATACTCATGTACGTTACTTATCACCTTCTAAAGTTGAAAAAGCTGCTGTAACTTCTAGTATAATAGCAGATGGTTGTAGAATAGAAAATGCTACTATCAAAGATTGTGTTATAGGTGTTCGTTCAGTAGTTCAAAGCGGTTCTGAGTTGGAAAGAGTAGTTATGATGGGAAGTGACTATTATGAAGATAATGATGACATTGAAAGACTTAATGTTAAGCAGCTTCCTAAAATTGGTATAGGTAAAAAATGTACTCTTAAAAATGTTATTATAGATAAGAACGTTAGAATAGGTGATAATGTTACTATTACTAATAAAAAGAAAATACAGCATCAAGATAGTGAATTCTACTGTATAAGAGATGGTATAGTAATATTACCTAAAAATACAATAGTGAAAAGCGGTACAATAATATAAAGTTTGTGTAAGTTTGTTTGTTGCGGGTAGAAGTAATAATTATTATTCTTCTGCCCAATTTTTTTATTTGCATATAGATTAAATATTTTGACAATTTCTGATATATTAGTATAATAGCCCGCATGAAAAAATCGAAAAATAAATTGCATTTAGATACAGAAGAACTTTATAAAAAATCCGTTATAAGAAAATGCCGTATAGAAGAAAATCTTGAGAATAATACAAGATTGGATAAATATATGGGAGATAGATTTTCTTATTATTCAAGAAACAAATGGCAGGATTTAATAGGTCAAGGATTGGTTCTTCTTAATGGCGAAAAAGTCAAATATACAAGAACTGTAAATAAAGGCGATGAAATAGCTTATCATATAATAGGAATGAAAGAACCTGAAGTAGATAAAAATGTAACTATAATCTATGATGACGGTGATTTGATAATAGCCAATAAACCTGCTAATTTGCCTGTTATACCTTCCGGAAAATATTATCACAATACTTTGCATACTATTGTTAGAGAAATGCTTCAATGCAATATTAACATGTTAAACAGAATAGACAGAGAAACTAGCGGCTGTGTGGTACTTTCAAGAGGACATGAAGTTGCTTCAAAATTTTGTGCTATGATTGCCGGAAGAAAATTGAATAATAAAAAAAGAAGCATAAAGAAAACATATATTGCCATAGTGGAAAATGCAAAAGATATTGAAGATAAATTTATTGTGGAAGGGTATATGCTTGAAAGCGGACATAAATATTACAGACGTTTTCAAACATTGCATAAAGAAAATGTGGAAGGTTCAAAATATTCAAAAACTGCTTTCAAAACTATTAAACGTATTGGTGATTATGCTATAGTTATGGCTAGGCTGTATACTGGAAGAATGCATCAAATTAGAGTGCATTTATATTCTAAAAATCTTTATATGGTTGGAGATAAAATTTACGGTAAATATGGACCTCAGGTATTCGATGATTTTATAGAAAAAAACATTATACCTGACGGATTTTTTCCAAGACAGGCACTTCATGCTTATAGCTTGGAATTTAATCACCCTATTACTGATGAATTAATAAAGGTAAAAGCTCCATTGTCTGAAGATTTAAAAAAGTTTATAAGAAAATTGAAATATATTTAAATAAAATGTAATTTTTTTGTAAAAATATTGTAAATAATATTGACAAATTAAATAAAAATGCTATACTTATAATTGTAAAGATAATTTACATATAATAATTAAAAAATAAGGAGAGTAATCATGAAAAAATTATCTATTTTATTTGTATCATTAATGGTTTTATCAGTTTCTAGTTTGTTTGCTGATGATTGGGTAGTACCTGTTTCTCAATTACCTGCAAATGCAAGATCATTCATACAAAAAGTATTTCCGGATGCACAAATATTCAAAGTTGAAAGAGACGGAAGAAAATTTGATGTTAAATTGTCTAATGGTGTATCTATAGACTTTTTATCTAATGGTGAGTGGGAAAATATAGACAGTGAATATACTCCTATACCAGAAAGTGCTTTTCCTCCTGCTGTTATTAAAGCATTAAAAGCTTCTTATCCTCAAGCTGCTATAATTGATGCTGAAAAAGAATGGGGAAATTACAAAATCAAATTAAATAATATGATGGAAGTTATGGTATCAGGCAACGGACAAATAATGGGACAAAAATTTGATGATTAATTGAATTACCAATTAAAAAGCGGTAAGATTATTAAATAAAAACTTACCGCTTTTTTTATTTTAAAAAACTTATTTATAATTTTTATTATTTAATTGATTAATAACTCTTTGAGTAAAAAGTTTTATATATTCAAAATCAGTAGCCACATTCACTCTTATAAAACCTTTAAAATTATTAGAAAACCATTCACCATAATCTATTGCTATTCTGCAGTCATCTTGTATAAACTCTTTAACTCTGTCTTTATTAACTACTTTTCTTAAATCTATAAAAGGCAAATATGTACCTTCTAAAGGAGTTACTATTATATCAGGAATATTTGATTTTAATTCATCTCTTATATATTCATAATTACGTTTTATAGTTTTCAATAAACCGTCAAGCCAATCTGCTCCGTATCTGTATGCAGCTTCTGTGGCAGTCATTCCAAGCAGACTTAATTCTGTTCTATTAACAGTGATTACATATTTATTGTATATTTCCCTCATTTTTTCATCTGGTATTATTATATGAGAATTTAAAAGGCATGCTAAATTAAATGTTTTTGAAGCTGAAGATAATACAATCAATCTATCCATATATTTATCTTTATTTTTTATAGATAATGCTGATATAAAAGGACGTATTCCTAAATTTATATCTTGATGAATTTCATCAGAAATTATATAAACATTATTTCTCTTACATATATCAAATACTTTATCTATTTCTTCATCTGTCCATACTCTGCCTACTGGATTATGAGGATTACAAAATATCATTAATTTTGCATTATTATTTTTTATATCATTTTCTAATTTATCAAAATCTATTGAAAATATGCCATTATCATTTTTTAATTCGCATTCTACAAGATTTCTTTCATTATCTTTAACTGCATTATGAAAAGGGTAATAAACAGGAGTAAGTATAACTACACCATCACCTTTTTTTGTAAAAGCATTAACCAGCCAATATAATGCAGTTACTACACCAGTAGAAAAAGATATCCATTCTTCTTTCAAATCTATATTATATCTAGTTTTCTGCCAATTAAAAAATGCTTCAAAATAACTATCCCATAAAACAGTGTATCCGAAAACTCCATGAGCTATTCTTTTATTTAAAGCTTCTATTACTGCATCTGGTGCTTTAAATTCCATATCAGCAACCCACATAGGAATTAGTCCGTTTTCATTGAACCTTTTATCTTTTATAGTTTCCCATTTTTCAGAATTTGTATTTTCTCTTTTTACTAAATATCTGCTGTTGAATTCTTCTATTGTCATAACAATACCTCAAAATAAATTTATGATTTACCATTATACATATTTAATTTTTCATTTCAATC
>NZ_JAWLQI010000063.1:0-19559 GCF_036997785.1 Brachyspira pulli | reverse complement strand
TAAATACAAATACTGCAAAGCTGATGTTTATTATTATTCGATTTGCTTAATTTCCTTGCTTTTTTATTAGGCTGAAATGTTTCTTATAATCTTTTAATTGATAATAGCATATAGCTAAATAACATATAGAGGATATATTATCTTCTTCAAGCAAACTTAATTGTTTATTAAAATTATCTATAGCATTTATATAGTCTTTAACAGATAAATGGCAAAGTCCAATATAATAGTATACAGAATCATTGTTTTGTGATATATATTTTGCTTCTAAAAGATTTTCTAATGCTTTTTTATATTTATCTATTCTATAATATGATATTCCAAGCAGCAGTATTGATTTATAATCTTTTTCATTATTTTTACTGTATAATTCTATAGCTTTTTCTAAATATTCTATGGCCTCATCATAATTTTCTAATTTATAATAGCATAGTCCCACTGATTTGAAATTTTCAGGATTATTGTTATCTATGCTTAATACATTGCTGTAATATTCTAATGCTTTTTGATAGTTAGATAAGTTATAATATCCGGAAGCTATCCATCTATGTATATTATGATTATACGGAGATAATTCTAATGACATTTCCAAATATTTGATTGATTTTTCATATTCATTTATATTGTTATATGAGGCTCCTAAGTAGAAAAAATAATAATAATGTATATGTGTTTTATTTTTTATTGCCATATCAAAGGCTTTTTCAAAGTATATAATAGCCCTTCTGTAATCTTGAAGCATATATAAAGAAAATCCAGCCCTAAAATAGTATATAGAATTTTCTTCAAACTCTAATAACTTTTTATATACTTCAAAAAGATTCTTATAATCTTTATTATTGTATAGTTTTTCAGCTTTTTTTATATAATATTCTTTATTCATAATTATATATAGTAACTTATTATCTATATTTAAAAAACTCAATAGTTAACGATATGTCAAAAAATAATAATTAAAAATTTACTGTTAAATTATTCATATAGTTATTAATAATTTTAGCTAATCTTTCCGAGAATTATAATAAGAAATATAAGTATGTAGAGAATAATATGGCTATAATAGAATTTAACATACCTACAAAAATAACATTTGGAGTAGATTCTCTTGATTGTTTAGCGGATACTATAAAAAAGTACGGCGGAAGAACAGTTCTAGTAACAGACGGAGCTTCTTTCAATCAAACTGGATTAATAGATCAAGTAGTAAATAAGCTAAATGATAAATTTATTAATGTAATGGTATATTCTGACATAAATTCAACAAGTACAAGCGATGCTGCTGATATAATTGCCAATTTGGTAAGATATAGCAAAGCAGAATCAATAGTTGCTGTAGGCGGATTTAAAATACAAAATACCGCTAAAGGTGCTGCTGTTGTTGTTACTAATAGTGGTGAGGCTTCTGACTATATTAATGGCCAGCCTGTATATCATAATCCTTTGCCTGTTATAGCTGTACCTACTATATTAGGTTCTTTATCTGAAATATCTACTGGAATGTGTCTTTATGACAAATATGATGAAATAAATAAGCAAAACAATGAAAGTAATGTTTTTGCTTCAAATTGTATAATAGACCCTTCATTATATCTTACAGTTCCTGTAAAATATACTATAAGCAGTGCTTTATCTGTATTTGCTTTATCTTTTGATATATATATGAGCAATACTCTTACAAGCATAACAGAGCCATTAATAGTTCATGCTATGAAAATAAGTATGCAGGGCTTAAAAAAATTAATAGCAGACAGTAATAATGTTGAGAATATTGTACCTTTAGCTACTGCCAATATGTTATGTGCCGCATCTGCTTGTCATAGTTCTTTAGGTGCTATAAGAGCTTTATCTATTGCTATAAATAGTGTTTATGCAGTTAATAAATCTATGGTTTGTACTATATTATTGCCTCATATAATGGAATATTATATTACTGTTGCACCTGATAAATATGTTGTATTAACAAATGTTATAGACGGTATAGACCCAGAGATGACACCTTTTGAGATAGCTAACCAATCAGCACAGCATATAAAGAAATTCTTACTTAATATCAATTTGCCTACAAGATTAAATGAGATAAATATAGACAGAAGCAAATTTGATAAGGTTGCTGAATTGGCATTGCAGTATAGCGGTATGGATCAGCTTCCTAGAGCTATGAATTTTGATTCTATAATGACTATATTAGAACAGGCTTATTAATTAATCTTCGCTTCTAGGAGCATATTTATATGGTTTCTTATGAAGTGCCTCTATAAGTTTTCTATTAGGCTTATAATTAGTTATAGTTGGCAGTGTTTTATATTCTATAGTTTGGCAATTATATTTTTCAGCATATTTATTGTATGCTAAGCACATTAAATATTCCAAGTTGATAGTGTCAAGTAAATTATAATGTATTAATGAATCTATAGCTGTTTCATCTTTAGTATCTTGATAATAATTCCACAGTAAAACGGCGGTGTATCCATTAACACCTACCATGTCATCACCTCTTGAAATACCTACATCTTGTTCTATTTTTTTTAATCCGCCGGTATAACCTAAATCCTTTAAAACAAAACGCAAATCTATTTGGGCACATTTTATTGTTGTAGCAAAGTATCTTTCTAAAAATGGTATATCAAAACAAGATCCATTAAATGTAACAACTATAGAGTAGTTTTTTATATAATCCAAAAACTCATGTTCATTTCTGCCATGTACAAATACTTTCATATATTTGCCGTCATAGCAGCCTATAACTGTAACATGAGCTTTTGAAGGTTTTATTCCAGTAGTTTCTATATCCAAAAATACAGTTTTATCCATAAGGGCTGGATAAAGTCTATATATAATTGGAGTAGGGAACCTCTTTAGAAAATAATTATAATTTTTTGTTTTATAATTATATATAGTTCTAGGCAATTCATCTTTTAATGCTTCCCTCATACTTTTGGGCATAGCATAGTAGTTTATTTTATCGAGAGTATCCTCCCAATCAATAACTCCTTCTTCCCATAATAAACTTTCTTTCTTCTCTCCAATGCCTTCTATATGCTGAAATGTTTTTTTTAGTAAATCCACATGATTGCCTTTATTTGTTATTTTGTATACAGTTTATTTTCTTTTCCACTTAACACCTTGTGGTGTATCCATTATTTCTATACCCATAGATAATAATTCATTACGTATTTCATCTGCTTTTTGATAATTCTTTTCTTTTTTGGCAAGTGTACGTTCTTCTATAAGTTTATTTATTTTTTCTTCGTCTTCACTACTGTTTTCTGCATCTGAAATTTTGAAACAATTTATTATATTATTTACTCTTTCTATGAATTTTAAAATAGCATCTCTTGTATTTACATTTATAGAATCAAAAGAAGTATTTATATTTTTTACAAGTGTAAATAATACTCCAAGAGCCTCTGATATATTCAAATCATTATAAATAGAATCTGAAAACTTTTCGTTAGATACTTCTAATTCTTTTAATAAATTTTCATTAACTTCATTTGAATCAGTTTTATTTATATCTTTTAATCTGAATATAAGATCATTTACTCTGTCAATAGCACTTTGAGATTGTTTTATACCTTCTATAGTGAAATTTAATTGTTTTCTATAGTGTGAGTTTATAAGAGAATATCTTATTGCTTCCGGAGAAAGTCCTTTATTGATTAAATCTCTTAAAGTATAGAAATTACCTTTAGATTTTGACATTTTCTCGCCGTCAACTATTAAATGCTCACAGTGAAGCCAATAATTAACAAATTTTTCATTGAAAGCAGCTTCATTTTGTGCTATTTCATTTTCATGATGAGGGAATTTATTGTCAACTCCGCCTGTATGTATATCGAAATGCTTTCCCAAATATTTGCAGCTCATAGCAGAACATTCTATATGCCAGCCAGGTCTTCCTTTTCCGAAAGGAGAATCCCAATAAACATCTCCGTCTTCTTCTGTATATGCTTTCCAAAGTACAAAGTCGCTTGCATTTTCTTTATCATATTCATCATTAAGTACTCTGCCAGAAGCTCCGTCTAATAATTCTTGTTTATCAAGATTAGCTAATTCTCCATATTGTGGGAATGTGCTTATTTTGAAGTAAACAGAACCGTCTGCCTCATAAGTATGTCCGTTTTTCTTTAGAAGTTCTATAATGTCAATCATTTCCTTTATATGATCAGTTGCAGCAGGATTGACAGTAGCTTTTTTTATACCTAATGTTTTTATATCTTCAAAGAATGCTTCTTTATATTGTTTAGTATAATCTTGTAAAGAAATATGATTTGCTTTAGAGTTTTTTATAGTTTTATCATCAACATCTGTCAAATTCATTACTAACTTAACATTATATCCATAATCTTCTAGTACTCTTCTAAGTAAGTCGCTGAATACATAAGCTCTAAAATTACCTATATGAGCATAATTGTATACTGTAGGGCCGCATGAGTACATTCCAACTTCATTTCCGTTTATAGGCTTAAATACCTCTTTTTCTCTAGTTAGTGAATTATAAAATATTATCTCTTTCATATTAAAAATTATTCCTTAAAATATTATTAACATTTTACTTAAAAGACTTTATTTGTCAAGGTACTATTATTCATTTTTTACAACTGAGTTCTTTATGTATAGTAGAATTATATACAGAAATAAACAATACTGTAATTATATACATTTTTAATTTTATTTACAATACCCGCCCTTTAAATTTATTGTTTTTATTTGTGTTTATTGAATTATTTTTCTATATAGTGTTTTAATGATTATTAAAAGCCCGCCCAAGTTTTGTATATTTTTTTTGATTAAATTAACGCACGGTGTATTATTTTTGATATATAGAGTAATTTATAAATAAAAATAATTTTTTTCTTTGATATTTTATTAAACGTGCGGTGAGCAGATTTTTTATGATAAAGGCGTAAAAATAAAAAATCCCCCTTAAAATAATTTAAGAGGGATAGTTTTTTATTTATTCAAAAATAAATAAAATAATTTTCTAAATATAACACTTAATAATAAAAAGTTACATAGGTTTATTCTTTTTTATTACTACAGTAGCCTGTTCTTTATATTTAGATATTAGACTTTTGAGATCTTTCTTCTCTTTTCCTTCTGTTTGTGCCATTATTTAATTCCTCCTTGAATAATGAATAATGTTTTTAGAAGCTGCCTTCTCTCCAAACTTTAAAGTCCGGATAGTCAAGCTTTTGAGATTTATCTTCATACCATTTGCAAACGGCTGCTGACATATTAATAACATAAAAGTTAAACTCTGTTTTCCAGCCATCATTTTTGAATTGGGCAAATGATGGTATAAATTTATTATTAATTGTTTCGTATATATTATTCTGTTCGGATTCTGTAGGAATATTATTATCTTTTATTGCTATTCTTAATATTAAATGAATAGACATGCAGGATAATGTAGATGTTAATCTGCTGTATTCATTAAACATTTGATCTTTAGATGAATTTTGTGATAATGTATCCATCCACAATTTAATAAGATTTCCAAGTGCTTCCAATTGTTCTGGGGTAGCATTTTTATCTGTAACGATATTGGCATATTGTTCTGCTAATTGAGCAAAAGTCATAGTGGAATTTTCATCAGATATTGATATATCTGCCACTTCTTCTATTTGCATTGATTTTACCATAGAATTATTCTCAGCATTTGCTTTAATATTTGTTGTTATAAACACAAATGAAACTAGCAATAAATAAATTAAACTTTTTTTCATAAAATATGTTTCCATTCATTTGTTATGCCTCTATTATCGTCATCAATTAATTTGTCAATAGACTTATTTTTTATTTGAAAGTATGAGTTTTTTATAATAAATATTGTTTGTAGTAATATTTTATGATAATTTGCTAATAAACTATAGAATGATGTGATTTTTTTATTATAATTCTTTTTAATCTATTCTAAATCCCGCCCTTTATCTTTATAAATTTATATAAAAATTATAGTGTTTTTATTTTTTAGCATTACAAAAGAAAAAGCATGCCCACCCAAGCGGAAATTAGATTTTTTATATTATTAACCGCACGTTTGATTACTTATTATTTATCATGTAAATTTGAAATAATAATAAATTTATTAATAATAAATCACACAACGTGCGGTATAAAAATAATATGTTTAAATATGATTATTTAATTTTTATTTATAATTTTATTTTTTTTATTTATTAAATTTCTCAAATTCTTAAATTTCTTCTATCCACTCAATTACTTTTGGGAATATATTCTCTCTATCCATTTTATTAAAGAATATTCCATTTACTAAATCATTATGGAAAATATTTTTATTTTTAATAACTATACATTTAGCCAAGTCTTTATTAAAGCTATTTATTTTATTAGAAAATGTAATTGCATTATCAACTTCGCATATAGGGTCTATTTCAGAATGTACGCATAATACTTTGGTTTTTTCTGTTCCGTCTATGTAGTTGTAAGGATTAACTGATTCCAAAGTGTATTCTTTTGAATCTCCTATAAGCTGATCTATCATAGAAGCTATTCTTTTGTTTACGCATACATCAAAATTAATTGGCCCTCCAAGTGATATATAGCCTTTAAAAAGACTTGAATCTACATTATATTTTTTCTGAAGTTCTTTATTATAAACTAATAATGCTCCAAGATGTGCCCCAGCAGATGAACCTACAACTATTATGTTTGAATAGTCTATATTTTTTTCTTTTAAAATAGAAAGTGCTTTGTTGAATCCTGAAAATACATCATCAATTTGATTAGGATATTGATATTTTGGAGTTAATCTGTATCCTAATAAAATAGTATGATATTTTTCTTTTGCAAATGCTCTGCCTACAAATTTATATAGATTAGGGTTTCCAGCTTTCCAGCCTCCGCCATATATATAAACTACTAAATATTTTTTTGCCTTTTCTTCAGGTTTTAATTGAGGCGGAAAATATAATATATATTGTGCTTTATTTTTATCAAATTCATATTTTAAGGGCTTTATTTTTTTATCGGCTCTTATCATATTTACTGCCATAGTAGGGAAGGTTAAATATTCTCCTACAAGGTGTTTTCTTTCTTCTGATTTCTCTTTTTTTTCTTCTTTGTCTTCTTGCATTTTCATAAAAAATACTCCTATATAAAACTATAAATTAAATATCTTTTTTATTGATATTATCAGCTCTTTATTAAAAAATATAAACATTATTATCATACAAATAACAGCAATTATAAATGCTAATAATCCGCTCCAATATACAAAATTAAATAATGAAAGTATTATCATTATCATAGATATAAATGAAGCTGATATTATATATGATACATATTCATTAAAATATTTTCTGTCTATTACGGCAATTATAAACATAGCTATATTTAAAGCTGCTTATAAAGGTGCTATAACATAATTAAATGACCATTTATTAAATCCAGTGAATATATCAATTATTATAATAAGCGGCAGAACTATAAAGAACTCTATAATAAGTTTTTGCCTTATATAAAGTGTTTTTGCAGTGAAACATACATAGGTAAAATATGCTGTTATTACTGATGAGGCAGATATTACAGACCAATTGAATTTATTTGAAGTGAATATATCAATAATAATTAATGCTATAACTGCTATTATTGAACATGTTAATATTAATTTGTTTATATTAATTTTATTTTGCATCTTATAAAATGATTCATAAGAAGGATATTCTTCAGGTATTATTTTGTTTTGTTTATTATTAAATTCTTTAAAGCATAGAGGGCATTTGTTTTTATTGGTTTTTATTTCTAAATTACAATTATTGCAGTATGACATATATTATACTCCAAAATCATTAGAATAAATTTCTATTTCTGAAATATTAGATATATATTTAAAGAAATATTTTATTATATCTGTTTCTATTATTGTTCTTTCAAATGTTATTGACAGTTTATCATCAAAACTGCATACTCCGCAATTTAATGGACTATGTATTGTAGGGTAGAGTACTGCTTCAAAATGACTTATATAATCTTTCATTTCATCAGGAAGTACTATGTTTCCAAAATTGGATATTGTCATTGTTTTTGTTTTATCTTCTATATGTTTGAATACCAAATTTATCATGAAATTTTTAATGAATAATGGTATGAATTTGGCAAATATATTATTTTCTAATTTTGTGTTTTCATATATGAAGTTTTTCATCTTTTCTTCATTTATTTTTTCTTTCATTTCATTTTTTACTATTTCAGTAATATTTTCAAATGTTAATTCCTTATTAGTTTCTACTTTTATATTAGCTATTCCAAAAAAATTTTTTAAAGATATTGATGGAAATATTTTTCTTAAATTAACAGGCACACATATAACTATATTCTTGCCTTTAAGTTTATTTTTTATTTTGGTTTCATATATAAAATAAACAAGAACTGATAAAATATATGCTGTGATTGTGATATTATATTTTTTACTTTCTTTTTTTATTTTGTTTAAACTTATAATACCATGAACAACATTATTTCCATATACTTTTAATGGCTTGCCTTTTATTAAATATATGTTTTTTATTTTATCTTCTCTTTTTGATTTTTCTCTGTTTCTAGTATGTACTTCAAAACTATCATCATAATCTTCTTTAGAGTATGTATCATCTTTGAGTATATCATTATTTTTATCATCAATGTTTTTTGAAGAAAGAATAAAATAATTATATAGTAAAGATTTAAAAAAACTTATAAGTGATGTGGCATCAGCTATAGCATGATTTATTTCAACGAAAACTCTATATTTATAATAACCAACTTTTACTAAATAGTTATTATTCAACTTATTATTATCAAAATAACAAGGCGGGTATTTATCTTCATGCACTATTAATTTTCTATGATTTTCTTCAAAGTAATTCCAAAATAATCCATTCTTTATTATCAATGCAAATGTAGGAAATCTTTTTATAGTAGTGTCTAAAGATTTTTGCAATATTTCAGGATTTACTTCTTCTTTTAAGACTGCGGACAATCTAAATATTGGCATATTCTTTTTATTTTTTATAGATACAAAAAGTTTTGCGGCATTGTCCAATTTATATAGATGCTTCATATTACTACACCATAATTTTATATTTATATTTTAAATTATTTGTTTTATTTTGCAATTATTAAATTTGGTATAATTAATATATTTAGTATATTATAGTTCATTTTTATTGTTTATGTTTTATATGCTCTTTAGTATTATAAATAAAATGTATAATATAAAAAAAATCAGCAATTTTCCATTAATTCTAATATTATTCCATCAGGATCTTTAAAATACAATGCTTTACTTTTTGAAAATCCATAAGCAGTAAAATCAAACTCTTGAGACTCTGATAAATATTCTACATTGTTATCAATTAAGTTTTTATATACTTTTTCTATATTATCTACTCTGAAGCAAATTTCTGATATTGAAATTTTATTTAATTGAGGTTTATCTTTTATAGTTTTATTATTTACAAATTCCAATAATTCTATAGGAGGGGATATTATATTATCGCTTCCATTAAGATAAGCAATTTTTACTTTACAATTATTCATAGCAAATAGTTTATCAGTTTCTTTGCCTTCCATAATAGCCTGACCTTTAAGAGTTAACCCTAAAATATCTCTATAGAATTTTATTGAGTTTTCTATATTGGTTACCGTTATTCGAACATGCATTATTTCTTTTAACATATAAATACCTATTGTTTATTTTTATTATTGTTATATAAATCTAACAAATTGACATAAAAAATCAATATTAAGAAAATATTTTTTAATAATTTTAAAAAGTTGACAATAGTTATATATTGATATATAATAAGTGCGAATTTAATAATCTATAAATAAAAATCCAATAAATAGAGGTGTAATATGTCAGGACACTCCAAGTGGGCTAGTATTAAACATAAAAAAGCTGCAAACGATTCAAAAAAAGGTAAAATTTGGTCAAAAATAGCAAAAGAAATAACAATTGCAGTAAAAGAGGGTGGCAGCCCAGACCCAGATCAGAATGCAAGATTAAGAATGGTTATAGTTAAGGCAAAAGGTACTAACATGCCTAATGATAATATAGATAGAGCTATCAAAAGAGGTGCTGGTGCTGGAGAAGGTGCTAATATCGAAGAAATGTCTTATGAAGGTTATGCTCCAGGCGGCGTAGCTATTATCGTAGATGTTGCAACAGATAATAAAAACAGAACTGCTGCTGAAATAAGATCTATTTTCAGTAAAAACGGCGGTAACTTAGCAGAGAACGGTGCTGTTTCTTGGCAGTTTAAGAAAAAGGCTGTTGTAATGATACCTGCTGCTGGAAATACTGAAGAAAGTTTAATGGACATAGTTTTAGATGCTGGTGCTGAAGATATTGAGCAAGATGAAGAAGTATTCACTATCACTGGACCTATGGAATCATTATCTTCTATAGTTGATGCTTTAAAAGCTAAAGGTATTGAGCCTGAAAGTGCTGAGATAGTACGTGTTGCTGATAACACTATGACTATAGCTGAAAGTGATGCTAAAAAAGTTATGAAAATAATTGGTCTTTTTGAAGATCATGATGATGTTTCTGCAGTAGCTACTAACTTAGAAATTACTGATAACTTAATAGAAGAATAATAATATTTTATCATAATAAATGATAACTTTAGGAATAGACCCAGGATTTGCTAGATGCGGTTATGCTTTTATTGAAGCTAAAAATTCCGTATACAAAATAGTGAATTCTGGGCTTATTGAAACCTTTCAAAATCAAGAATATAATCAAAGACTTTCCTTCATATATACTGAACTGGATAATCTAATAAAACAATATAAACCTGATAATGCGGTAATAGAAGAATTATTCTTTTCAAAAAATACAAAAACTGCTATAAAAGTTGCCGAAGCTAGGGGCGTTATAATACTTGCATTAACTCTTAACAATATTGAGTTTACAGAGTACAAGCCTAAAGAGGTAAAATCTCAGATAACAGGCAATGGAAATGCAAATAAAGATGCTATGATGAAAATGGTTAATCTATTCACTGGTTCAAATATTATTCAAGATGATACTGCTGATGCTGTGGCTATTGCATTGGCTCATGCATCAAGAAATAGAATTTTTAAATAATTTTTGCTTTATTCTAATTCCCGCCCTTTTATCTCTATTATTGTTATTATACATTTTTATTCAATTTTTCTTTAAAATATTGTCAGAAATTATAATACCCACCCAAGATTTTTTTTAATTTGATGTCTATTCACCGCACGCAGGATAAAATTATAAATGTAAATGAATTAATAATAATATTTTCATTATATAAAGTGCCGTTTACCGTGCGTTAAATAAATTCTAAATTTAATTAACACTTGGGCGGGTGCTGGAAATTCTGATTATGGTAATAAAGTAAATAAAAGTTAAAATATAAAAATAAAGTAATTAAGAATAAAGGGCGGGGTATGTGAATAAAGTTTTAAAACTTAATTACATTTGCCCACCCTCTAGGCTTTTTAATTTTTTCTGATATTTTTGTATTACTTTTCTTTTAAACTTTCAATAGTTATTTTAGCTGCCCACCCAAGTTGTATTTAAATTTATTGTATACTCACCGCACGCAGAATGAAGTTTATTAATATGAATCAATTAGTAATAGCATAATAATTATATAAATGAGTTAGCTTACCGTGCGTTGAGGAAATTCTAATATAATAAAAAATAGAAATTAATATTTATTTTTATATCAACTTTTCCCGTGGCAAAAGTTGCAAAAGCACATATTATTTTAATTTTTTATAAATATAAATTGATGATAATAACATTTAAATTATATATAAAATGCAGCTTACCATGCATCAAATAAAATTTTGTTAATAAATTTATATTTTTTAGATATATAAAAACAAGCAGTTTTTGCGACATTTTTTGTCATAGCATTACTTTATAATATTAATAAAGAGTTAATTAATAGGATCTAATGATTATGTATAAAACTATAAAAGAAAAAATTAAAGAAGCAAAAGAAATATTATCAAATGAAGCAGAAAATAAAGAAGCATTAAAAATACTATACACATCATATATTCAGATTAAAAACTATAAAAAATCAAAAATATATCTAGAGAAATATTTGGAGATAGAAAAAAACGATTATAATGCTTGGAAAATATTAGGTAATTACTTGGATATGTATGGTAATTTTAAAGAAGCTGAAAAAGCATATTTGAAGGCTCTTGAAATTAATGATAAAGATATAAGAGTATTTGCTAATTTAGCAAGAACTTATATTAAATTAGATGATAAAGATAATGCCTATAAAACTATACAAAAAGCTATTGAATTAAAAAGCAGCGATGAAGAAATGACAATAGGAATATCAAATATTCTATGTTCGATAAATAAATATGATGAAGCTATTAATCTGCTTGAAAATTTTTATCAAATCTGTTATTCAAAATCTTTAACTGAACAATTAGCATATATTTATGAAACAGTACATAGTTATGATAATGCTGTAGAGCTATATAAATTATTAAATGATGAAAAATCACTTTTAAATATATATCTATACTCAACAAATCAATTCAAAGAAGCATCAAAAATTTGCAGAAAAAATATATATATGGATTATTACGATTATGGATATAAATTAGCTGATATATATTTATTTCTAGGATACAGTAAAAAAGCAATAAAAATACTGAAATTGGCGAAAGATAATGATAAACATTTTTATATGCTAGCTTATATGGAAAGACTATCTAAAATTTATGAGGCTGCTAAAAAATATTCCAAAGCAGCATATATGAGAGAACAAATGGCTAATATAGACAAAAAAGAAGAAATAAACTGGGCTTATTTATCAAAATACAGATTTTTATCTAATGATTATGACAGGGCAATAGAATCAGCAAAAGAAGCATTAAAAATAGATAAAGACTATAGAGTTCCTTTATATTATCTTGCTGCAAGTTATAAAAAACAGGGAAAAGATAAAAAGGCTTATAAAATATATAATAAATTAATAAATAATTTTGAAAACAGAGCGGAAATATTAAAAAACTTTTATTATAAAAATATGTATAAGTACTGTGAAACAGAAGAAGAAAAAGAAGATTTTCATAATACAGATTGGAAACATGAAGGACTTGATGAAGAAGAATTATTATACACATTATTAAGCTATAAAGATTTAGGAGAATATCAAAAAATAAAAGAAGTTTTTAATGATTACATATACAGAGAAAAAGATAATAATAAAAAAGATATACATTTTTTTGAAAGTAAAAATATAAAAACATACATGAATGAATTTCATTATAATGATGGTTATATAACTTCTATTGAAATAGGAGAAATATTTGAAGAATTAGAAATGTATGAAGAAGCTTTATTTATATATTTTGATGTTCTAAATAAATATTCTTATGATAAAAAAATAGGCATTTATCATAGACTTTACAGCTGTTATAAAAAATTAAATAAACATGATTTGGCAAAAGAAATATTGAACATAGCAAAAGACATAGGAATTAATACAAATAATTTTGATGAATGATAAAGTTATAAATTAATTTTTTAGAAAAAATAGGAGAATAAAATGCAAGATAATAAAAAAAATTACACAATAGAAGAAATAAAAGAATTAATAAATAAAAGCATAAATAATGAAGAACTTGAATATGATGATGTACTTTACTATAAAGAAGCTCAAGAAATATTAAATAAGCATTTAAAAAATGATCCTAATAATAAAGAATTATTATTTTTATTAGCTTTGGTGCAGTATGATGATTCATATTTTAATGATGTATATGAAAAATTAAGAATAACATTAAAAAAACTTTTAAATCTTAATTATAAAAAAGATAAAGTTTTATACTATTTAGCAGCATCATATTATTATGACGGAGATTATGATAATAATAAAAAAATACAAAAACAAATTATTGAATTATTAGAAAATGCAATTGAATTAAATAATAAAGATTCTGAATATTGGTATTTACTTGGAACAGCACATTTCTTTGTTATAAAAGATTATGATAAAGCTATAGAGTTTCATAAAAAAGCAGCTGAAATAAATTATACAGAAACAATTTGTAACAATAAAGAATATTATTATTATAGATTAGGACAAATAAATTTATATTTAGGAAAAAGCCAAGAGGCTATAGAAAATTTTAAAAAAGCTATAAAAGATTCAATAGATTATTTTAATGATTTTTATGAAGTGTCTGATTATTGGCATTATTTAGGATTAAGCTATGAAAAAAACGGACAGTATGATGAAGCTTTGAAAAGTTATGAAAGGGCATTAGATATAAATATAAGAAGCGAGTTAGATGATTATTTTTATGATTGTTTAAAAGCATTAAAATCATTGTATGATTTATATAAAAAACTCGGTAAAAATGATGATGCTTTGTACGCCTTGAAAGACAGTATAGAAAAAGATATATCAGCACCATTTATGATTATACCTTTTTGTGATGAGGATTTTAAAGGAAGCGAAACTTATAATGATATAGTTCAGGCATATACTGATATTATAGATGGTAGTTGGCATTATTGTCAGTCAAATGCATGCCGTGAAGAGCTTGCAGATCTTTATAGAAGATATGGTGGAGAATATGATAAAGCTATAGAATTATATAATCAAATATCTATAGAAAATTATAAAAATATAGCTGAAACATATAGAGAAGCTAAAAATTATAAAAAGGCAATAGATACATATAAAATGATTATAAAAATGTATCCTGATGATGCATTGAATTGTTATATTAATATTGCACGTACTTATGAAAATGCAGAAAATTATAATGAGGCTATTGATTATTACAATAAAGCTATAGAAATTGACAGTGAAAATTCGGACTATTATATTAATATTGCTGAAATATATAAAAAATTAGAAAACTATGAAGAAGCTGTTAATTATTATAATAAAGCTATAGAAATTTTAAATGAGCCATGCAAATATCATGAAGAATTAGCAGAATGTTATGAAAGACTTGGAAAATACAATAATGCTATAGAAGCATATAAAGAATATTTTAAAATAGCTGATGATGAACTATTCATATATATAGAAGGCAGTAAACTTGATACATTAAAAAAGATTGCTTCTTTATATGATAAACTTAATGATATAGAAAATAGAAATTTATATTATGAAAAAGCCATAAAAAAATGCAGAGAACTTATAAAAGAATATAAGAGAGGCGAAAAAGAATATTTAAAAGAAATAGCAGATATTTATATAAAAATAGGAAATAAAGAAAAAGCATTTGAAATATATAATGACTTAATAAAAAACTATAATAAAAAAATATCAAGAAATAAAAATAATTATGGGCTTTTTGAAAAACAGGCTAATTTATATTTGAAAATTGATGATAAAGAAAGTACATTAGAAACATACAATAAAGCTATAGAAGTATGCCTTAAAAATATAAAAAGTTTTGAAAATAAAAAAATATCGATTTCAGATAATGATGATAAAAATAAAATAAGTTCTTATATGGAAGGTTTATCATATTTAGCATTTTTCTATCAAAAAGTTTCAAAACCAGAAAACTGTATTAATATTTATGAAAAACTTATAAAAATATATGAAGAAAATATAACAGATGATGAAGAGAGTACATTTTACTTAGAATCTATTGCAGAGCTTTATATAAAATTAAATCAAAAAGATAATGCTTTAAAAACATATAAAAGGATTTTAGAAATAGATAAAGATAATAATGAAGCAAAAGAAAAAATAAAAGATATAGAATCAGGAAAAGAGGTAGAAACAGCATGTATATTTGGATTATCGTATAATAGATACAAATAGCATTGTAAAACAAAAACGTATTTAAATAATAAAATATTGCTGAAAATGAATTATATATACCTAAACAACTATATTTTGTCAATTTTTACTTTTTATAAATGTAATTTTTGTTTATTAATAGTATAAAATATTATTAAGTTTTGTTTAAAATGTGAAGTAAAACCAATATTTATGTCAAAAATGCAGTCTTTCGCAAAGCGTATCTGAGCCTGTCGAGGATATAGGTTCTTTGTGCCAATACCACAGGCACTCCCTACGGTCGCAAAAGAACTGGGGGTGTGGGGGCTAGTCCCCACAAATAACCTAAATTTAAAATTGTATTTTTTGACAAACTCTAAAATGATAATATTATAAAAAAATAAAAGCCTAATATCTTTTACCATACTAGGCTTTATTATTAAGTTGATCGTTAATCAATTTATTTCTTTTTATTCTTTTTTGCTTCTTTTGTATTTACTTCAAGTGCAGGATTATAATCTTTTCTTGTGTAAATATAAACAAGCATAACAATACCAATTAACATCATAGGCATAGAATAAATAGCACCAGCTGTGATTGGGCCTACAGTCCATTCTGTAATATCTCTTGCAAATTGTTCTATTAAAGTTCTGAAAAGTCCGTAAAGGAAAATCCAAACCCAAAGCCTTGTACCAGGTCTTATCTTTTTATTCTTTTCACTTAAATAACCTATTAAAAAAGATACCAAAGCAAGAACAATACCTTCAAGAAATGCTTCATATAATTGTGAAGGGTGTCTTAATTCTGTATATGGTCTTATTGCTGGAAACATTGAAGCCCATCTATCATAACCGCCTACTGCATCATATAATGGAAATTTCATTCCTAAAAAAGAATCTGTAACTCTTCCGTAAAGTTCAGCATTCATAAAATTTCCAATTCTTCCAAAGAATAAACACAAACTGGCAGGAAGTGTGCCGTTATCTGTGATATTATAAAAATCATATTTATACTTTTTGCTGAATATAAATAATGCTATAAACATTCCTATAAATCCGCCATGAAATGACATTCCGGCAAAACCAGTAAAAGTAAATCCATTATCAAGATTAATTCCTATTATTTCCCAAGGTGTTAAAAAACTTTTTGGCGAATAGAAAAGAAAATAACCAATTCTGGCCCCAACTATAGCCCCAACTGCGGCATAGAATACCATGTCATATATACCGCCGTTTTTCTCATCAAGATTGAATTTTATCCAGCCTCTTTTTTTAACAAAATATAGAATTATGCATGAAGTTAGAATACCAACTATATACATAAGTCCGTACCATCTTATAGCACCTAATATTGGTATGCTAGGCGGAAATACATAAGGAGTAAAAAATTCAGGATATGTCATATATTTTCCTTAAAATTATTTTTTTATCGCTAATGAAAAATTATTTGCTTTTTAATATATTTCAAGAACTTTATGCTAACAATTTTTATATATAGCTTATAATTATTATTTTTTTAATATAGGATAATACATTGAAATTATTAATCTATCAAGTACTAAATATTAAGAATATCATTTATCAAATTTATTAACAAAGTTATTTTTTAACTCATTTTCACTGTAAAAATTAATATCTTTTAATATGAAGCCTTTTAATTTTAATACTCCGCCGTATAATTTACTTTTTTTATTTGCTCTTTTCTGAAAATGGCTATTAAAACTTAATTTTCCATGTTTTTTGATATTATAAATCAATATATATTCAATGCTTGATTTTGAAAATTCAACTATACTATTTATATATTTGTATCCATTATTATATTTTATATCAGACAATATAAATAAGCTGTCATATATTTTTGTTTTTATATTATCTTCTTCTATCTTACCATTTTTAAATTCTAAAAAATATAAATGACTCTTATCCATAATATACAGTGCATCATTAGAAGCAGGTAAATAATTCAAATCTTTTTCATCTTTATAACACTTTGCTGCTTTATCAAAATTAATGACTGGTAATTTACTATTTGTCATATAATAATTATGATCATCATCAGAGGAAGTGTTTTCCAGAGTATCTATATTGTTTTTTAATATATCCGGCAGAGAGTCTATTATATCTTGTTTCATAATAAAAATTACTTTATAAAAAATTATTCATTAAAACTATTTTGTAAATCTTCGAGCTTTTCTATAGGCTGAGCCATTATATTGTATATATCTTCTATGCTGTCATTTACCAATTTAAAAACAGAATATTTATTTTCTATGTCTGCCAAATAATAATTAGTTTTTTCCTGCATACCATGTAATTTAGAATACATTTCTATAGCTTCTAAAAAATAAGGGCTATGAGTTGTTATTAAAATGTGTATATTAAACTCTTTTTGTAAAAGCACTATTATTTCAGCATATAAAAGCTGCCATTTCGGGTGAAGATGTATTTCTGGTTCATCTAATATTAATATATCATCTTCTTTTAAAGCATTTCTCTCTAAAAGCATTTTTATAATAGCAAAAGATTTTAGCCCTGCGGATAGATTATGTACAGATATAGGCTCATAGAAAAAATCTTGTTCAAAATAAAAATCTTCATCTTTTTCTACGATTTTACCATTTACTGCATTTGATAATTTATCATATATATTTTTTAATTTTTCTTCAGCTAAAATTTTATCCAATGTGTTTGGCTTTTCTGAATGCAGTATACTATTGATTAAATGCGATTCTGCTATAGACAAAGAATATGAATAATCATTTCTATCAAAAATAAATGGATTATCTATAAAATATATATTTCTGTTATAATGATAATTTAAATTTGTTTCTATGCATTTGTCATCTTTGAATTTAAAATATAAATCTAGTATATTAATTTCTGCTATAGTATCTTTTTCTATTCTGCTGTTTATTTGATTATTAAATATGTCATTAAAATATTCTTCTATTTTTTCAGCTGCTATTTTCTCATCTGGTATATTAATATATTCCTCTATTTTTTTGGACGCTTTTTTTATTAAATCAATAATATTTTCATCTTTAATATCGAGATATTCTTTAAAATTATCTATTAATATATCATAAATATTTTTTTTAGTATTGATATAAATAGAATACAAATTATAAGAGAAATTTTTAATTGTATCTAATCTTGGTATATTTTTTTCATAATAAATAAACCATTTTAATAGAGATTTATATAAATCAAAAACTTCTTTGTGTATAGAGTTTTTTTTATCAGATAAGATGGCTTCTTCAATATTATTCAATAAATTAAAACAAGAAAATAGAACTTTTCCTATTGTAGTTTTACCTGTATTATTTTCGCCTGCTATTATGGTGATGCCGTCTATATTTATTTCTGCTTCTTTTATTCTAGCGAAATTTTTTATAGTTAATTTCATTTGTTTAGCCTTAAAAATAGTAAAGTTTCTTTATTATATCATTTAATAGATTTTTTTAAATGTTTATTTTTTGTTTAAAATATATATAAATAATCATATTTTATAATTTATTAAATGTAAGATATTGTTAAGTTTTGTTTGAAATGTAATGTAAAACTAATTTGATTAAAAATGCAGTCTTTCGCAAAGCGTATCTGAGCCTGTCGAGGATATAGGTTCTTTGTGCCAATACCATACCTAAAGGTACTCCTTTTAGTCGCAGGCACTCCCTACGGTCGCAAAAGAACTGGGGGTGTGGGGGCTAGTCCCCACAAATAACCTAAATTTAAAATTGTATTTTTTGACAAACTCTAAAATTTTTAGTATATACCTAAACAACTATAT
>NZ_JAWLQI010000062.1:0-19721 GCF_036997785.1 Brachyspira pulli | reverse complement strand
TTTTTAATTATAATTAATTCTTGAAAAAATATAACTTTATTATAATATATATGCTTATAACTATATTATAGGGTTAAAATATAATTGCAGTAATTATATTTTTATTCGATAAACTATTTAAGTTATTTTAGTAACTAATGATTAGAGGTTTATGTTAATATGAAAATGAAGTTTAATAAATTATATCTATTTGTTTTTTTATCTTTATTTGCTATATCTTGTGCTACAACATCTAAAAGCACATCAAGCGGTGTGTATGTAGGAGAAGATACAGGAGAAATCGGAATAGTTAATAACTGGAAAAACCCAGACTTTAAAGGCGGCAAAACTACAAAAATAGTTGCTGAAGGTTTTGCTTCTGCTGACGGCAGAGGGGAGGCTGATGCCATAGAAAGATCAATAGAAAGTGCTAAGCGTAATGCTGTAGAGCAGGCAGTTGGTTCTATGGTGCAGGGAACTACTTTGGTAGAAAATAATAAACTTATAAGTTCAAAAATATATGATAATACAACAGGTTATATATCTGCATATAAAGTGTTAAATATTGCAAAATCAGGTTCAGTATGGTATTCAAAAATAGAGGCTACTGTAGGTGTTGATATGCTTCAGGATAATTTGCAGGCTATGGGAATACTTATGGATAGAAAAAATATGCCTCTTATAGTTACGCTTGTTACAGATGAAACAGGAAATTTAAGTGAATCATTTAATGTTGAATTAGAAAGAAATATGAGCGAGAAGGGATTTAAATTTGTAAGTGCTTCATCATTAAAAAATGCTATGAGAAAAGAAAATATCACTTATGAAGATACTTCACGTTCTTCAGATTCTATAAAAAAGATAGCAGAGGCTACAGGTGCTCAAATAGCCATATTAGGAAAGGCTAATGCTTCATTCTTTACTACTATAAAAGGTACAGCAATGAAAAGCTATAGAAGCGATATTGCAATTACAGCAGTTAATATATCAGATTACAGTACTATAGCAAGAGTTACTCATCAGGCTGGAGGAGTAGGCGGAAGCGATAAAGATGCCCATTCAATAGCATTGGTTAAATCTGCAGATTCTGTATCAGAAGATTTTGTTAATCAAATAGTTAGTAAATGGCAAAGCGAAGTTCAAAATGGTACAGAGTATACCATATATGTTAAAGGACTTGATTTTAATGATTCTATAGGTTTTGAAGAAGCATTGAAAAAGAATGTAAGCGGATTGAAAAGTGTTTATAATAGAGGTATTTCAGGCGATTCTTCTAAATATGTAGTTACTTATATAGGAAGCAGCAGAGATTTAGCTGTAGATATCAATTCAAAAGCTAAGAATATGGGATATCAAATAATAATAAGCAGCTTCGATGATAAAACTATTACATTAAAAGCCAATAAAAGATAATTTTTATTATTATTTAAGGTTGTTTTATGAAAGAAAAATTAGTTGTTCATACATGCTGTGCTGTTTGCATGTCTTATCCTCATACTATACTTGAAGATTATGATAGTGTATTTTATTTTTATAATCCAAATATATATCCTATTTCAGAATATGAAAGAAGGCGTGATGAGTTTATAAATTATGCTAATTCTTTGGGTATAAATATTCATGTTCATGAAGAAAATGATGCTGTGAAAAATTGGTATGATGATATAAAAGGTTTTGAGAATGAACCGGAAAAAGGGGCAAGATGCAGTATTTGTTTTAAACATAGAATGAGAAAAGCATTTGAGTATGCTAAAAGTATAAATGCTAAATATGTTGCTACAGTAATGACAGTAAGTCCTCATAAAAATAGTAAAGTTATACAAATGATAGGGGAGTCCTTATCTAAAGAATATGATGGAATTGATTATTTACATTTCGATTTTAAAAAGAAAGACGGATTTAAAAAGACTAATATAATAGCAAATGAAGCTGGTCTTTACAGACAGAATTACTGCGGATGTGAGTTTAGTATAAGAGATTAAATTTTATTGTTTATCATCTTTTGAATTATTATTTTGAGATTGTTCTCTCATTATATTATTAAGATGATCTAGCATATTTCCTATAAAATCTAATTTATTTTCTTCAAATTTTTTCAACTTCTCTGATATGGCAAATATTTTTTCTTCAGAGTTTTTTAGATTATATGGTTTCATATTTAATAGTATATCAGGTGAGGTTTCTAAGGCTTTACATATTTTATTTAGATTTTTTATTGATATATTTCTGTTTCCAACTTCAACACCTTGTAAGTATTTTCCAGATAATGAGGATTTTTCTGCGAGCTGATCTATAGTCATTTTTTTACTTTTTCTTAATTCTCTTATATTTTGACCTAAATTTTTTAATACTACTTCTGTGTCCATCATAAAAAACTCCAGTATAATACTTTAACCTTATATTAGTTATGATATATAAAAATTTTATTTAAAAAAACAATTTATAATTTGACTATTTGAGAAAAAAGTAATTTTTGTCTACTTATGAGCGGTATTGTATTGTGAGGACATATTTATATAAAAAAATGCTGCCAATAATGAATTATTATTAGCAGCCCATAGGTATTTATTGTTTCTTATGCATAAACATTTAAATTTTGACCGATTCCAGGTCTAACAGGAGCAGAAACAGCTTGAGGCTGAACGCTGCTCATTATTTTATCTACTGCTTGAGCTTGCATATCAGAAGTTTTTCTTATCATACTTAAAGATACATCTTGTTTAAGCATTGCTGTGGAATAAGTATTATAAGCTGAAATATCCATGTTTATCCTCCTTACTTTACATAAATAAAACAATTTACTTCTATAATTGTAAAGCAATCATATATTTTATCAAGTTAATTTATATAAAAATATTAGAAAATAAATGCTATGGAATATATTATAATAATTTAATGTTTACATAATTTAATAAAATTAAAGACCAATTGCATTTTTATTATTTCAAAAAACACAATTGGTCAGGAACAATAATTAAGCATACACATCTAAATTCTTTCCAATATTATTATTGATTGGCATAGATGATCCCTGAGGAGTTACTATGCTTGCAACTTTCTCAGCAGATTGAGCAGAACCATAAGCTGAAGAATTGTAAACATTTAATCCAGCAGAAGTCATATGTCTAGTCAATGGAAACATTTCAGATGAAAAAATAGAATAAACTCCCATTTATAACCTCCAAAGACTTTATTTATATACATTTAATATCGGAATGTATGTAATATTTATTAAATTTTATACAAATATTACAAATAAAATGTTTTACTTTTTATTTTTTTTATTATTAAAATATATTGACTTCTTTATATATTATACATATACTAGGTATATTAAATAAATATATATTTATGGAGTGAAAAAATGAAAAAAATATTAATAGTAGGCGGTGTTGCAGGAGGAGCTTCAGCTGCTGCAAGACTTAGAAGATTAAATGAACAAGATAAAATAATAATGTTTGAAAAAGGGCCTCATGTATCATTTTCTAATTGTTCGCTTCCTTATCATATAGGCGGATTAATTCCTAATGAAGAAACTTTACTTCTTATGTCGCCTGAGAAATTCTTAAAGCAATTTAATGTTGATGCCAGAGTTAATAGTGAAGTTATAGCTATAGATAGAGAAAAAAAAGAAGTTACTGTTGTATGCGAGGGTAAGGAATATAAAGAAAGTTATGATAAACTTATACTTTCTATGGGTGCTAAACCTATAGTTCCTCCTATTAAAGGAATAGAAAAAGTTAATGTATTTACTGTAAGAAATGTTGTTGATATAAGTAAAATACATCATTTCCTTAATGGTAAGCCTAAAGCTAAAGTAGCTGTTATAGGCGGCGGATTTATAGGTATTGAGATGGCTGAAAATTTGAAGCATGCCGGATATAATGTAACAATAGTAGAAGCATTGCCTCAAATAATGAAGCCTTTCGATTATGATATGGTTCAAATTCTACATAGAGAATTAATTGATAATGGTGTTGAATTAATTGTTAATGATAAAGTTGATAGTTTTGATACTAATACAGTAGTTTTGGCTTCAGGAAAAAAAGTAGAAGCTGATGCTGTTGTACTTGCTATAGGAGTAGCACCGGAAACTGATATAGCAGTTAAAGCAGGTATAGAATTAGGAAAAACTAAAGCTATTAAAGTTGATTCTAATTATAGAACTAATGATAAAGATATTTATGCTGTAGGTGATGCTATAGAAGTTTACGGAGCATTATTCAATGATTATTTCAAATTGGCATTAGCTGGCCCTGCTCAAAAGCAAGCTAGAGCAGTTGCAGACCATATTAATGGAAGAACTGTAGATAACAGAGGATTCATAGGTTCATCAGTTATAAAAGTATTCGGATATAATGGAGCTTCTACAGGACTTTCAGAAGGCTTTATTAAGGCTATGAATTTGAATATAGACTATGATACAGTTGAAATTATTCCTTTTGACGGTGTATCAATTATGCCTACTTCAAAATTAATGCATTTCAAGCTTATATATGAAGTACCAACAGGAAAAGTTTTAGGTGCTCAAGCAATAGGCAGAGGAAATGTTGATAAGAGAATAGATGTTATAGCTACAGTTATAAAATTTGGAGGAACTATAGATGATTTGAAAGATTTAGAATTATGTTATGCTCCTTCATTCGGAACTGCTAAAGATGTAGTTAATTTTGCTGGTTATGTGGCATCTAATTTAAGAAATGGAGACTTTAAGCAAGTACATTATAGTCAGGTTAGAGAATTAGTTGAAAAAGATTCTTATTTCTTAGATGTAAGAATGCCGGAAGATTTTGCTGCAGGACATTTAGAAAAAGCTGTTAATATACCTTTAGGAGCATTAAGAAGCAGATATAATGAAATACCTAGAGACAGAACAGTATACATTACTTGTAAAACAGGATTAACCAGCTATACTGCTTGTAAAATACTTCAAAACATGGGATTTGATAATGTAGTTAATGTTTCAGGCGGATTTATAGGCTTATCACAATATGAGTATTATAATGATAAAACTACAGGAAGAAAACCAATATTAACATCATATTTCAAATAATTTTATTGTAAATTAATTTATATAAGGCTATTTTTGTTTATTAGAAAAATAGCCTTTTTTATGTAATATAAACTATTTTTGTATTTTATTTTGAAAAAATATTTTGTAAAAATCTATTTTTTTTATATAATAGAAATATATAGATTTTTTTAAGGATTTAAATTATGGTTATAGAAAATGGATTAAATATAGTGTCTCCTTCGGAGGCGGGTGAAATTATTAAAAATATCGAAAATATAGTTATACTTGATGTAAGAACAGAGATGGAGCATAACTATGAAGGTATGATTGAAGATTCCATTTCTATAGATTTCCTTAAGCCAAGAGTGTTTAAAAGAGAGATATCTAAGCTTGATAAAGAACTCCCTTATATGTTGTATTGCTCCGTTGGTAAGTTAAGTGTAAAAGCAGCAGAGTATATGAAAGATGAAGGATTTAACAATCTTTATGTACTAGAGGGGGGATTAAAAGCTTGGAATAAACATTTTGGTGATAGCAATAAGGTATCTAAATTTGATAGGGAAGAGGCTTTGGAAAGACGTAAGAGACTTATTATCAGATTAAACAGAATTGAAGGTCAAATTAAAGGTATGAAGAAAATGTTAGCTAAAGGTGAGTATTGCGGAGACATACTCAATCAGTCTCTCGCTGTTAAGGCAGCTATGGGCAGTGTTAATCAAGAAATTATGGAAGTCTTTTTGAATACTTGTATGATTTCTCCTAAGGAAAAAGATGATTTCTTTAGATATATGAGAAAACTTATAAAGTAATTTATTTTTTGAAATTTTATGTTTTGTTATTATGTTTAAAACGGCTTTTAATGTTTATATTAAAGGTCGTTTTTTATTATTTGATTTTTAATAATGGAAAATCATGTATTTCATTAAAAATTAGTATTTATATTTTACTATTTTTTGAAATACATCTTATTTTTAAACAGTTTCTAATATATAAGTTCAATCAAAAATATATGCAAATAATTTATATCTTATATAATTTTATATTATTTTAATATATGTACTTAAAAAAAATTTGTATATAGTATTTTCTGTATTATAAAAACTTATAATTATATATAGTAATATAATAAACAAATATTTATCAAAAAAAATCATTGCTGTAACAATAAAATGCTTTTTTATATTGAAAAAAAATATTATTGATATATTATTAATGTAATTTATAAAATAAAAATAAGTGGAGGTTGTTAATTATGGTAGTAAAACCACAAATAGCAAATAATGTGTGCAGAACTTCTCACCCTACAGGCTGTGCTAAAGAAGTAGAAAATCAAATTAATTATGTTAAATCTAAACCAAAAATAAATTCTAACATAAAAAACGCTTTAATATTAGGAGCTTCAGGCGGTTACGGACTTGCAAGCAGAATAGTATTAGCTTATGGAATGGGAGCATCAACTTTAGGCGTATCTTTTGAAAGAGCAGCTACAGAAGAAAAGACTGGAACTCCTGGCTGGTATAATAATAAAGCATTCAGCGAATATGCTAAAAGAGATGGTTTAAAAGAAAAAACTATAATAGGAGATGCTTTCTTACAATCATCTAAAGAAAATATTATTAAAGAAGCTAAAGAGTTTTTCGGCGGAAAAATTGACTGTGTTATATACAGTTTAGCTACAGGTATAAGAAAAGATGAAAAAGAAGGCATAACATATCGTTCAGCTTTAAAACCAGTAGGAAAAGATTATGCTGGTATGGGCGTTGATTTTATGACAGAAGAACTCATTGAAGTAAAAATGCCTGCTGCAAGCGAAGAAGAAATAAAAGCTACAGTAAAAGTTATGGGCGGTGATGATTGGAGATTATGGATTGAAGCTTTAATAAAAGAAGATATGTTATCAGAAAATGCTTTAACATTAGCTTATTCATATATAGGACCAGAGATGACTAAAGATATATATAGAGATGGTACTATTGGTAAGGCTAAAGATGATTTGGAAGCTACAGCTTTAGAAATAGATAAATTAATGCAAGATAAATTACATGGTCATGCTTATGTAAGTGTTGCTAAAGCGGTTGTTACAAGAGCTTCTGCAGTTATACCAGCTATGCCATTATATATAAGCATATTATTTAAAGTTATGAAAGAAAAAGGCATACATGAGGGCTGCATAGAACAAATGTACAGACAGTTTGCTGATAAAATATATTCTTCTAAAGGTGTTGAACTTGACAATGAACATAGATTAAGATTAGATGACTGGGAATTGAGAGAAGATGTACAAAAAGAAGTATCTGATTCTTGGAACAAAATCAAAGATAATGATTCATTAAAAGCTAATGCAGATTTAGCACAATTTAGAGATGAATATTTACATCTTCATGGCTTTGGTTTAGAAGGCATAAACTATGATGCTGATGTACAAATATGATAATTAAATAATTTTGTTATTGTTTATAAAGAGGCATGTTGATTATTATATCAGCATGCCTTATTTTTATAATTTATTATTTAATTTATTTTTTATCTATTGAGGTAGAAAATGGTACAGCAAATTTCGGCAGAGTAAGCATATAAATAAATGAAAGACCTATACTAATTAAATTAAAAAATGAATAAGGCATGTACTCTAAAGTATGCACTCCAAGTATGGAAGTCATATAAACTCCTGTTACAGTCCAAGGCAAAAGTACTTCTGTTAAAGTTCCTCCTTCTTCCATTGTTCTTGATAATACTCCTTTATTTATATTATATTTTTCGTATACGTTTTTTAGTACAGAACCTAATGTTAGGAATGTAAATTGTAAGCTGCTTAATGCTGAATTTATAGTAAAAGTTGTGAACCAAGTTATGAATATTAAACTTCTTACACCTCTAGTTATTTTTATTAATAATTCTATGAGGGTATTGAAAGTTCCTATTAATTCAAGCATAGCTCCATAAGTTAATGCCAGTATTAAAAATAGCACGCTTGGCATCATACTCATCATACCGCCTCTGTTTAATAATGAATGTAGATTTGATGGTATATCATTTGGATTTACTGTAGGAGACATTGATATATTAAATCCTGTTACGAATGATTTCATAGCATTTATTATTCCAAAGTTTTGAAATAAAGCTCCTAATATAATGACTATTAAACTTCCTATAAACATGGTAATTACCGGATTAACTCCTTTGACACTTGCAATAAGTACAAATATAGGTGGAAGTAATAATAGTATATTGAAATTGAATATCAAATCTAATGATGTTAATATTTCTTTGGCTTCTTTTAAATTTAATATATCACTATTAGCAGGTGATGCATTGAATCCTAATATTGTAAATACTATAGCAGCTAATATTGCAGAAGGTATAGTATTAACTAACATAGTTTTTATATGATTTTGAAGTGTAGTACCGGCACCCATAGCAGCTAAAACTGTAGTATCAGATATAGGAGAATTTTTATCTCCAAGATATGCACCGCTAATCACAGCACCAGCAACTAATGGAAGCGGAGTATTGGTTGCCTGTGCTATACCAATAAATGCAACTCCTGCAGTTGAAGCAGAATCTCAAGAAGTACCTGTAAATATTGATAAAAATGATGTAACAATAAATGCCATTAAGGGTATAAAAGAAGGGTGAATTAATTTTATTCCATAATATACCTAAACAACTATATTTTGTCAAAAATAAATTTATATTTTTAATTTTATATCTGGGGCTTTGCCCCAGACCCTACTTCTTTTGGTGCCCCAAAGAAGCAAAAAGACTACATTTGGACTTTAATTTAATAAATTATATTACATGTAAGACATTTTTAGTATGATTTAGTACTAATTTTTACACTTGCACTTTTTGGTTCTTTTTGCGGCGGGAAAAAGAACAATAAAAAATTGACAAACTTAAAAATTCTTAGTATATATTAGCATTGGTACAGTTCCGGAATATACCCAAGAACCTACAACAATACCTATTAATATAAATATCAATACTCCAATCCAAGTATTAACAATCTTTTTTATGAAAGCATTTTACATATCTTTCCATTTGTATCCTGCAAAATAAGCTATTACACAGGATATTAATGTTCCTATTGTAAGTAAAAATTCTATTGGTACTCCATAATTAACAGTGAATATTAATACAGTAATTAGTATAAAAATCAATGGGAATAATTTCCAAAATGTATTAATTTTTTTTATTTCCATAATTTACTCCATTTTAATGAAAAACAACGATTGTAATAATTAATATTACAACAATATATAACATATTTTTATTGTAATGTCAATATTTACAACAAAAATATATTGTTATATGAAATTATATTTAATAAATTTATGTATAGATTGACTTTTAACTAAAAATAGATTAGAATAGTATAAATGTTAGATTCATTTTAATTTTTTGATTGCAAATATTTCTATATATTATAAAATATAAGAAGTTATTTCCGATAATGAATTTACTTTTTAATTATTTATGGAGGCATTATAAATGGCAGAGCAGCTAGAGCAACAACCAGTAGAAAGTACAGAAAGTAGGGTTGATGTTGAGGATAGTACAAATCTAGTTACTTTTAGACTAGGCAGCGGTGAATATGCTATAGATATCATGCAGGCAAAAGAGATAATTAAGATGGAAAAGATTACTCTTATTCCTAATGCCCCAGATTTTGTAGAAGGTGTAATAAATTTACGTGGTAATATTATACCTATCATAGATTTAAAAAAGAGATTCCATTTAGAAGAAACAGAAGGCGATAAAAATACAGGTATCATCATAGTAAAAATAGAAGATGTTGATATGGGTATTATTATTGACTCTATATCAAAAGTAGTATCTATTTCAAATTCAGATATTCAGCCTCCTCCTCCAATGTTATCAGGTATTGGTCAAAAATATATTAAAGGTGTTGGTAAATTAGAGGATAAATTATTAGTTGTGCTTGATTTGGAAAAATTATTCACTACTGAAGAAGAGGAAGAAGAAGATAAATCTGAAAATTAATCTTAATAAATAACTCTGAATAATTAATATAAAATTGAATAATTAAAAAATAGCAGTAACAACTTTACTTTCACTAATAATGATGTCTAATATTTCATCATTATCATCTTTTGGTATAGATGGTAATATTTGATAGTCGTAGGCTAGTCCTATTCTCAAGGCATTTTTATTTAATTTTAATATATTATCATAATAGCCTTTTCCAAAGCCTAATCTGTTACATTTTTCATCGAATGCTATTGCCGGTATAATGAACATTGAAACTTCTTCAATATGGCAGTCTTTACAGTGTTCAAAAGGTTCTCCATTACCAAATCTAGTATTTCTATTAATATCTTTTTCATAATCATTAATATATTTTAATTTCATATTATGATCATCTACTAGAAATGGTACGGATACTTTTATATTATTATCCATAGCATATTTGATTATGTTTTTGGTTTCTACTTCATTGTTGAAGTCAATATATACACATATAGAGTTAAATTTAGCAATATTAACTATATTTTTAAATTTTTTATATATAATATTGCTTTTATTCTGTATAAAAGAATCTTCTAAATTATTTCTAATAAGCTTAAATGAAGCTCTTATTAATTGTTTTGCTTCTTTTATATCTGAATCATTATGAAGAGAAGTTCTCATCTTTAAATTCTACTAATATTTCTTGTAATAATTTGTCTCTAATAATTTGGTCAATAATTTTTTGAGAAGCCATACCAATATCAATAAATTGTACAGCAAAACCTTTTGGTAAATCAGGTTTTTGATTGGCATTATTGATCCAAACTACTTTAGCTTCAGTAAAGAGTTTAAAATCCTTAAAGGATATAGTAAGTCCAAGCATATCACCTTTATCAGGGATATTAGTATCTGAAGATATGTAAGCTCCGTTACCGCTAATGGATAATATATTTCTATCTATTGTACCTCTAATTTTATCTTTATAAGCAATAATTACATTCAAAGGCCAATTTACTCTTGAATATTGTCTTCTTCTTTTGCTGTTTTCTTCAAACTTAGCTATTTCATTAGAAATAGATTGAACTATAGCCGAAATATCGGTGTTTTTAGGGAAAATTAAAGCATTAGGATATAAATTAGTATCAAATTCTTCAGAGATATTTGTTAATACCAATTTTATTTGTGGATTTATTTTACTTATTTTATCTGTAAAAAATTTAATGCTGTCTTTTTCGTTTTCATTATATCTTATAATATAGAAATATATACTTAAATTATTTTCTATTATATATGCTAAAGATGAATTAGTATCAGCAAAACTGCTTATATTAAATAAGTTGCTAAAAGCGGTTTTATATTTACTTAGTATAGAAGGATCATTTTCTATTATTACGCCTTTTATTTGTTCTTTATCCATTATTAAACTCCTGGAGATACTTACTGACTAAGTATAACATAATTTATTATTTATGCAATATTTTCAATGAAAAAATATAGTACTAATTATATTTATAATTTTTATATTTTATGTTATAATATATAAAAAATATAAGTATAGGTAATATATTATGGCTGATATAAAAGATAAAGCAAAAGAATTATGGGATAAATTTTCATTAGATATTACATTGGATAAACTCAAATCAATTTTTGAAAAATCTAAGGAAATATTAAATTTATCATCATCATCTCATCTTTCAAAATTTTTAGAACAAATACAGCTTATGATTAATATGATAGGGGATTATATTCATGGTAATTATAAAGATATACCATGGAAAACAATTGCTTCTGTAGCAGGAGCTTTGATATATATAATAATTCCTATAGATGCAATACCCGATGTTATACCTCTTGCTGGTTTATTAGATGATGCTTTTATTATAGGTTTATGTGTAAAATATTTCTCTGAAGATTTGCATAAATATAAAGTTTGGAAATATGGAGAAGATAGCAGCAGTGAAACAGATATGAAAAAATCTGATGATGATACTAATGAAACTGAAATTAATGAAGTTGAATATGAAATAGTAGATGATGATAAAGACAATTAAGAGGAATATTATATATTTTGACAACTAATGATTATAGTAAAGATATTTTCACTAAAAGTATCAAATATTCAAAAGGTGTAGGGCCGAAATACGCAGAAATATTATCCAAAAAAGGTATAATTACATTATATGATTTGATATTTTTTTTCCCAAGAACTTATGAAGATAGAAGAAAAACTTTAAAACTACATGAGGCATTAGAAAATAATGATAAAACTTGTGTTGTATATGTTGAAGTTATAGATATATCAAGTTTTACTTTTCAATATAGAAATAAACCATTAGTTATAGTTACAGACGGAATTGCGGTATGTGAAGTTCCTATATATGGCGGAAGGCTTCCAGCAGGAGTTGCAAAAGGTGCTAAGCTTTATTTAACTGGTAAATTTGTCAGAGGAAGCAGAGGAAAACTTCAATGCAGAATGACTGAATTTGAAAAGCCTTCTTCAAATGCATTATCTTATGGTAAAATTGTACCTATATATCCATTAACAGAGGGACTTTCTCAAAAGAAATTAAGAACTTTAATTGTAGATGAACTTGTAAGTTTTGAAAAAAATATGAAATATGATATACCAAGTATCATAAAGAAAAAATACAGACTGAAAAGTTTTGTTGCTTCTGTAATGGAGATGCATTTTCCTACTTCTTTTGAGGCATTATCTGAAGCTAAAGAAAGTTTAATATTTGAAGAATTTTTAACTTTTCAATATATACATTTAATTGAGAGAAGACCTAATATTCTTATAAAAGAAAAAAGATATGATTCATCAAATTTATTAGAAAAAGTAAAATCCAGTTTAACTTTTGAGCTTACTCCTGATCAATTAAGTGCTATAGAAGAAATAAAAAAAGATTTATTTTCAGAGAAGCAAATGTTTAGACTTCTTCAAGGAGATGTAGGAGCAGGTAAAACAATAGTAGCTTTTTTAACTGCATTAATACCTGCTGAAGCCGGATTTCAAACTGCATTTTTAGCACCAACTGAAATATTAGCATTACAGCATTATAATAATTTTAAAAAGATTATTAAATTAGCTGGTTTGGAAGATACTATAAAAGTAGATATATTAACAGCATCCGTAAGTCAAAGTGAAAGAGGGTATTTATTAAAAAGACTTAGAGAGGGTAAGAGTAATATATTAGTTGGTACACATTCTATTATTTATGATGAAGTAGTATTTAAAAATCTTTCTTATGCAATAGTAGATGAACAGCAAAGATTCGGTGTGGCACAAAGAAATAAATTATTGTCAAAGGGAAATAATGTTGATTATTTACTTATGACAGCAACTCCTATTCCTCAATCTTTAGCATTAACATTATTTGGTGAATTAGATTTATCTATTATAAAGAGTATGCCAAGCAGCAGAAAAGGTGTGCTTACAAAATATAAAGAACTTTATGAAAGAGATCATTGCTACAAGTTTTTAAAAAGCAGAATAGCAAAAGGAGAGCAAGGTTATATTGTTTTCCCATTAATAGAAAATAATGATTCGAGCTTTATTACTCTTTCAAGCGAATTTCAAAGGGCCAAAGAAACTTATTTTTCAGACATTCAAATAGAAATAATACATGGTAAAATGAAAGATGAAGAAAAAGAATATATAATGAATAGATTTGCAAATGGTGAAATAAAAGTATTATTTTCTACAACAGTAATAGAGGTTGGTATTGATAATCCTAATGCCACAACTATATTAATAGAAGGAGCAGAGCGTTTTGGTTTATCGCAGCTTCATCAGCTTAGAGGTAGGGTAGGCAGAGGAGATAAATTAGGCTACTGCTATTTAATACTTCATAGTGAGTTAAATGATATTATAAAAGAAAGAATTAATATAATATGTGAAACTACTGACGGATTTAAAATATCAGAAAAAGATTTGGAATTAAGGGGTTCCGGTGAGTTTTTAGGCGATAAGCAAAGCGGAATACCTGATTTTAAACTTGGAAATATTATAAGAGATAAAGAGATAATGCGTAAAGCTAAAGATGAAATGCGTTCCCTTCTTAAAGATGAAGAATCTAAAAAACTTTTTTATAAAGAAAATGAAGCGTTTATATTAAAGGCTAATTATTTGAAAGAAAGAATAGTTAAAGATGAATAATTGTTTAGGTATATACTGAAAATTTTTAACTTTGTCAACTACTAGCCGTAGTGGCAACCCGCACGGTATCGTTTATTCTTATCGAATGTCCTCTATAAGTGCGGCTGATTACTTATTATTGCACAAAAATTAATAATTTATCTTAAGGATAAAACATATTTAACCAATATTAGATAATATTTGATATTATAAAAAATTATAATTTATATTTACAAAATATAAATTATGACAAAATATAGTTGTTTAGGTATATATTAAAACTATAATTGAACTATATTTTTTATTTTACTCTGCGTGCGGGAAAATATATCAGTTGTTTATTAGAATTTCTATTAACTCTGACTGTAAATTACTATTTAAATCATTAATTTCTCTTTCATATATAAGTTTAGTATATTCACTTTTATTTGAAAGTATGTATAAATAATCTCCAAGCATAACAGCTTCCGATACATCATGGGTAACATAGAAAAAAGTTTTATTTGTGCTTAATTGTATTTTTTTTATTATATCAATTAATTCCTTTTTCTTTTTTATATCCTGACCTTGTAATGGTTCGTCCATAAGTATGAAGTTTGAATCATAAGCTAATGCCCTTGCTAATGATAATCTTTGCTTCATTCCTCCGCTTAATTCATTTGGCTTTGAATATATGTTATTTTGTAATCCAACCATATCCAATGCTGATTTTATTCTTTCATCTATTTCATTTTTATTTTTTATTTTATCTTTCAATACATACTCTATATTTTTATAGCTGTTGAAAAAATTTAAAAGTCTTGGTTCCTGATATACAAATGCTTTGTCATTTTTATCTATATTTGAAGATATTATATTTAAAAGTGAAGTTTTTCCGCAGCCAGATGAACCTAATATTATGTTAATTTTATTTAAATGAAATTCTATATTAAAATTTTTAAATATTATTAGATTCTTATAAGATAAATTAATATTTTCTAATTTAAATATATTTTCAGTCATGATTTAAGCCTTATAATAATTTCAAAAATACCATTAAAAATAACAGCAATTAAACAATAAGCAAATAAACTAACAGTATCTAAATATAAATGCGATTCATAAAGTTTGCTTCCTATACCCAAACTAGGCAATGCCAATATTTCTGCAGCTAATATACTTTTCCAAGTTATACCCATAGATTGAGAGACAGCAGTTAATATATATGGTTTTATAGATGGTATATAAAGACTTATTATTTGATTCTTTAATGAAACATTATAGGACAGCGACATCTCTATCAAATTTTTATCAACATTAATGATTCCATTAACTACAGCATCATACATTATTGGAAATATCACAAGCATAGAAACAAATATTGGTACCGTATTATTATCGAACCATATTATAGCAACTAATATCAATGGTATTGTTGGTATAGTGCGTATAAAATTAATAATAGGCATTAACATATATCTTATAGATGAGAATATACCTGATAATATACCAAATATAATAGCTAGTAAAAATGATAATATAAATGTGATAAATACTCTTATTAAACTTAAAAATAAATCTTTGTAGAATGATTTCTCTAATATAATTTCAATTAACTTTTTAATGATAGTTAATATATTTGGAAATACTATTTCAGAATTAATTTTTAAAGAGATAAAAAACCATAATAAAATGAATATAATTATACCTAAAATAAAATAAATAATATTTTTATTCTTCATTTTATTTTATTCTTTTAAAGATAAGCCTTTCATCATCTAAAGTTATTATAGTAAGAGAAGTACTTGTAAGCTCTATTGAAGAAGCCTTATTTAATAACTCTATATATTGTTTTTCTATTTCTACCGCCTCAGATTCTCCGCCCATTTTGGTAACAACCATATCTTTAAATATGATCATATTACCCCTTCTCATTTCATATTTACCTAAATATGTGTTAAAACCGCTGTAGCCGTAAAATTCTTCATTATAAAAAGATATTGTTATTCCTCTGCCTTCAAACATATTTGTAAGCTGAAAAGTTTTTCCATTAAGCGTACTTGTAGATATTGCTATTGATTTATTTTGAGAAGCACAGGAGCTTATAAAAATTGTAGTAATAAAACAAAATATTATAGCAAAATTTCTTATCATTAAAATATCCTAATAAATAAAAAACTAAATCTCTTCAAAAACTAAATTATGGCTGGATAATAAAGTATATATTGTAAGCTGTCTTCCTGTAATTTTGTAAGAAGTAGCATTCTTAAGCATATTTAAATAATCAATTTCAGCAGCCATTTCTTCTCTTGATCCGGCTCTTTTAGTAAGTGATATAGATAATACATTAAATATATCTCCATCAAGCATATATGACGATGAATAATTATTAACAGCAGAAAAACCAGAAATAGTATCTGATGTGAATTCTATAGTAATGTTCATTTCAGGATATATACTTACTAATTTAAACTTCCTGCCGGTAAGTACATCATTAACTTCTTCTTTTTGAGCAACTTTAGTAGTTGAACAAGATAATAAGATTAATGATATAACCAACAAATGTACAATATATTTCATAATTATCCTAATTAATTTATAATATCATTATAATTTTCGGTAAAAACTTCTTAATTTTAAATATGTATTTTTATATATTATAAAATGTTAGTGCTATAAAACATATTGAAATTTGCTAATTATAATATTATAATGTAAAAATTATATTTATCAATTATTTTAAATAAAGGAAATATTACTTTATGAAAAAAATTACAACAATAATTATTATATTAAGCCTAATTATAAGCTGTGAAAAAAATAATGCACAAAAGAATGATATTACAAATAATAATGCAGAAAATAAATTACAAGTTTATGCAAGCATATATCCTATTTATGATTTTACAAAAAAAATAGGCGGAGATAAAATAGATGTTTATAATATGACATCAACTGGTGCAGAACCTCATGACTTTGAAATCACTTCTAAAGATATGGCAAATTTAACTAAAGCAAATCTTTTTGTATATAATGGCGGAGGTATGGAGCATTGGGTTGATACTGTAAAAGACAGCATTAAAGATTTAAATTATCTTGAATCTTCTTTAGGTATTGATAATGAAGGATTGGATCCTCATTTCTGGCTTTCTCCAATAAATGCTAAAAAACAAATGGAAAATATAAAAAATGCCATTATAGAAATAGATCCTGATAATGCAGATTACTATAATTCTAATTATAATATATATGCTAATAAATTAGATGAACTAGATAAAAGTTTTAGAGATAATTTATCAAATATAAAGAATACTAATTTGGTAGTAACACACCCAGCATTCGGACATTTCTGTAAAGAATATTCATTAAATCAAGTAGCCATTGCAAGAGATGAAGCAGATCCTAAAGCTATGTCTGAAATTATAACTTTTATTAAAAACAATAATATAAAAGCTATATTCTATGAAGAATTTTCAAGTTCTAAATTGGTTGATTCTATAGCTAAGGAAACTTCAGCTACAATATATACATTAAATCCGATAGAATCTTTAAGCGAAGAAGACGTTAAAGCAGGAGAAGATTATTTTTCTATAATGGAAAAAAATCTTATGTCATTAACTAACGGACTTAATTAATAAAAATAAATAATAGAAAATAAAAATATGAATAAGATTATAGAATTTAAAAATGTACATTTTGGTTATACTTCTGATGACATATTAAAATGTATTAGTTTTGATGTTAATAGAGGAGATTTTGTATCTATAATAGGTTCTAATGGTGCTGGCAAAAGTACTATATTAAAACTTATTTTAGGAGAACTTCATCAATATAGAGGAAGTATAAAATTATATGAAGAAGATATAAGTAAATTTAAAGACTGGAAAAAAATAGGGTATTTAGAACAAAATGCTTATTCTAAAATTTTGCATTTTCCTGCCACAGTTTATGAAATAGTTATGTCAAATAATTTTTCTGATATTGGCTTATTTAAATTTCCAAACAAAAAGCATAAAGAAAAAGTTATGGAAGTACTTACCATTTTAGGAATGGAAAAATATAAAGATAGAATGATATCAAAACTTTCAGGCGGACAAATACAAAGAGTATTTTTAGCCAGAACATTAATATCCAATCCAGATTTACTCGTTCTTGATGAGCCTACTAATGGAGTTGATAGAGAAACTATAGAATTAATATATAAAATATTACAGGAATTAAATAAAAATAAAAATGTATCCATAATAATGGTTACTCATGATGTTGAGAGAATGTCAAAAATATCAAATAGGGTATTTTGTTTTGAAGAAGGCACTTTAGTTGAATTAGCTAAAAATCAGCTGGATATAGAACTTTCACATAAACATAAACACCCTCATGATGACAGTGTATGTTCTTGTTAATTTTTAAATAATAAATTTAGCAAAGTTGATTTTTTTCTGTGAATACTTATAATTAATCAAATTTTTTTTAGGAGAATGATAAAATGAGAAAAATTTCATCAAGTATAATTATTTTATTATCTATCATGAATTCATTAGTTTTTGGTATGTATGGTAATAATAATGATTGGATTGATTTTCTTACCGATGGAAATCAATTCAGAGCTAGAATGGATCAATTGGGTTTTGTACTAGGAAATGATAGTATTAAAGGTACTTTAGGTTTTAGAGCCAATACAGGTGCATTAGGTTCTATATTAACTTATCAAGATAATTTTCAATTAGAGGCAACAATTTCTGCTGGTATAGCTTATACTTCAAGTTTAATAAGTGTTGGTATTGGTTATAATTATACTTATGCTGGAATAGATGAGGGGTTGAATGCAGATAAAAAATTAGGTATACACACTCCTGTATTAGCTTTAAATGCTTTAGATAATAATTTAAGAATAGTAGTTCCAATTCAAATAGCTATTACAGATTCATTATATGGTGCTAATAAATATAAATATACTGGTATAAGTATGGATCCGCAAATAAGATATTATACAGGTATGGAATTGTTTAATGAAATAAGATTAACATTAAAATATGGAATGAACAATACAAAAGATTTAGTAAATACATACAATGCATCATCATTTGGTTTTGATTTTAGATTATATTTTGGAGCGACAGTTGGTAATGTAGCACTTACTCCATTTATCAAAATTACTTACGATACATCATTAGGGGCGAAAGGAAAAACATTAGGAAGCTATGAAGTATTATCAGATAGTGTAATAATACCTATGAATACTGGAGATACATTACTTGACAGAGAAACTTATTCATTATCAATATTACCTACTTTAGGTTTAGATGCCAACAGTGATATAGTTTCTTTACATCTAGAACCAGGTATAGGATACAGTATTATTGATGATGGCTTAAAAGGTTCAGGACTTACTCATGCTTTGGCTTGGTCTGCTTATAATGAACTTTATATCACACCAGTTGAAGATTTAGAATGGTACTTTGAAATGGATATTAATGGAGATTATGCACCAGATAATAATTCATCTCCTTTATATTTTGAAACTACTACAGGAATAACTTGGTATTTGCCTTCTTTCTAATATAAATAAATATTAATAATAAAAATATAGGGACTTATTATTTAAGTCCCTTATTTATATAAAAAATAATTATTAAT
>NZ_JAWLQI010000061.1:0-19765 GCF_036997785.1 Brachyspira pulli | reverse complement strand
TATTTTAAGTAAAATTAAAATACACTCATAATTTTTATTATAATTCTTCTATTTCTTTTATACTTAATCCTGTTATTTTATTTATAATATTAATATCTATATTTTCTTTTTTCATATTTTTAGCTGTCAATATTTGATTTTCTTTAATACCTTCTTCTTTTCCTTTTTTTATTCCTTCTTCCATTCCTAATCTTCTTTCTTCATCAAGCATTATTTGACTACCATATAAATAAGCCTCTTTCTTCTCATACTCCATCATCATCAATTTACTTTTTACAAAATTATTATATTTTTTCTGTACTTCTTCCATTATAGGTTTTTCTTTTACTATTTCAGACATATAAGCCTCCAAATTTTTGCTTGTAAACATTTTTAACCAACAGTTTAAGTCTTTAGTTAATATGTTTTTCTTAAATTTTTTTAATTCTATTATATGTATTTGAAGATGATCTGTAAGAAGTTTTTTATTATTCATCTCATAAAGCATATAACATGAGTGTATATTTTTTGTTTTATCTAAATTGAAATTGAGTAAATTAATACTTATAACAGGTGTGAGTTCATCATATCTTTCACCATGCTTTAATAACTTACTATAATTAGCTGCCCAATAATAAAGTATTCTTTCTGGAAATCTTGAATTACCTTGAAGCTGAATCTCTATTATAACAACTGAACCGTTTTGAGTAATACACTTGACATCGACTATGGTCTCTTTTAAATTCCTATTTTTCTTCAAATTAAATGGAGTAAGTATTTCCACAGAACGAAAAGTCTTCATATTAGCATTAATCATTATAGAATTAATAAAATCCAAAAGTATAGATTCGCTGCTTCCCTTATCGGTAAAAAGGTAACGTATAAAATAATCGTTCAAAGGATTGAAATATTTTATTTTTTTTATATTAGATTTTTTTTCCATAAATATATTATACTAAAATAAGAATAAATTGTCAAAATTTGAAAAAATGCAAATAAAAAAGTGCATACATATATAATGCATGCACTTTTTATTAAATATATTTCTTACAAAAAATTATTGTATATTCAAAATCTTAAGCATCTCAGCTTCTATTGCTTTAATATCTCCTTTTGCTTCCTGAATAGCTTTTATTTCTGATCTTCTTTGCTCCAATAGTTCTTCCTGACCTTGTTTATCCAAAGTAGCCTTTTTAGAAAAGTACGCATCGCTTATAAGTTTATCAGCCATTCTCAAAGTTCTGTCTGAAACTATTGCTTTATCGGATGCATTTTCTGCTTTAGACATATCAAAGCTAGCATCAGTTTTTAAAGCCCCTTCAGGTACTCCGTCAAGTATACTTCCTTTCCATTCCAATTTAGGCTGATAACTATATGTAATATAATCAAAATAATCTGCATTCTTGATTTCATTATTATCAATAAATATATCCAAAGCCTCACTAGAAGCTTCATTTAACAAAAACATTTTATTTTTACCGTCTTCAGTATATATTTTTTGACTTTTATTTAAATCCTGAAAATCTTGATTATTAATAAGCTGTCCTATTTCTGAATCAAAATCTACTTCCAAATTCTCTTTCAAAAGTAAAGTAAAATTCACTGTACCGCCTCTTCCTCCGCCATAATCATAATCCCCTGAAAGCATTAATTCTTCTTTGCCGTCATTATTGATATCGCATAAGAAGAAAGATGGATATACACGCCAACCCATTGTTTCATCTATATACTCCAAATATTTTTCTTCATTAAATTTACCGAAACTTATAAATTTAGAGCCTTTAGCATAATCTTTCAAATCATTTGTAGAAATTGAATTAATTTCAGCAGATTCTACTTCACCTATATCTCCAAGTCTGAAATTATAAGTTTTTACCTCTTCAAATGAAGCATATATATGATCATTCATAAACTCAGGATTATAATAATGCATATTTACTCTTGATTCAATTAAGAATGTATTTTTCTTAAACTCAAGAAAACTAAGTCCATTCCATCCGTCATAAGCATCTTCATTATTATGATCATAATAATTTCTAAAATACTCCGCATCATCAAAATATAATTTATCATTGCTGAGTCTATTTGTAACATAAGTTTTTAAATATTTATTTATTATATTTGTATTGACTATTTCTGGTACTATATTTACTGCAGCTATATGAGCTGTACCTTCCAATTCAATTGAACTTAAAGAATAATTATTTTCATTAAATAAATCTATATATCCATTATTTTTTGCAATATATCTAGAGAAACCATTGTTATAAGCATCAGCAACTAATTTTTCTGCTCTTAAAGAATCAGGAGCTTCTATTATATAATCAACTAATTTCATTTTATTGCTGTAAGCATTATCATCATCATACTTTGCTATCATCATAGATATATTAGTTCCGCCTGCTTTTTTCCATTCTGTTAAATACTTTTTTTCTTCTTCAAAATAATAAAGCGAATCGCAAGCAAAATGAGATAAGAACAAAGCTAAATAAACATCAGCATCTTTTTTATTTAATTTTAATAATTCTTCTCTTGCCTTTTTTAATGCTAAATTCTGATCAACATATAAATGTTCATCAGCATAATAATCTGTCAAATCTTCATTATATTTATCCCAAGTGCTGAATGTTTCACTAAATGGATCATAATTAACATTTGATATAAACTCTATAGAATATTTTTTTCTTTCATCATCATTTGCAAATTTCCTATTAAGAAAATCGAAATTTCTTTTTGCTTTTTCATTATTTTCTCTTAAATTTTTAAGCTCTTCATCAAATTTAGTTTTATCTACTCTCACACCTTTATAAACATATTTCATATCAAAGAATTCTTTTTTAGTTTCTGTTTTTTGATTATCTGATGAAGCAGTTTTTTGTTCATTAGTATTTTGCGATGTTTGATTCGTTTCTTTACTGCCACCGCCTCCACAGGAAATAATAGCGATCATTAAAATAAATGCTGCAATTATAGAAATAAAATTTTTCATATTAAACCGTCCGTAAGTATTTTGATTTTTGTATAATAAATTAAAACTATCAAAATTTCAATTAAAAAATATTTTTCATAATAAAAAAAGTGCATACATATAAAAAATATGCAAGCACTTTTTTATTATAACTTTTATATTTATTATAAATTTTTTATTTCTTCTATACTCAATCCTGTTATTTTACTTATAATATTAATATCTATATTTTCTTTTTTCATATTTTTAGCTGTTAATATTTGATTTTCTTTAATGCCTTCTTTAATACCTTCTTTAATACCTTCTTCTTTAGCTTTCTTTATATCCAACTCCATACTCTTATTAAAGAAATATGTATCTACTTCTCGTTTTTTATATTTATCCATTACAGGACTATCATTAACAAAAGTACGGCATTTCTTTTCTACTTCCTCAAATATAGTATTTTCTTTCATTAAGATAGACATATCTTCCCCAATTTATAAATAAAAAATTATTCGCTTTTTGAGTCTAGTAAATAAATTTACTAGACGCTCATAATTTTTTATATAAAAAAATTTTACCCAAGAAATGAATTCTTTATGTATATTATCAATATTTTCTATTTTATTAATATCGTTAAAATTGAATTTAGGAAGCTCAACAAAATGAAGTTGACAATGATCTGTTAAAATCTTATTATTATTTAATTCTTTTAATATATAAAAGCTATGCACTTTATCTTCATCTGTTAGTATAAAGTTTGTAATATTAATACTTACAGTTGGCTTTAATTCATCATAAAAAGAACCTCTATTTAAACTAGAACTATAATTATAAGCCCAATAGTATAAAGCTCTTTTTACAAAATCTTCATTTCCTCTGGATTGTATTTCTATTAAAACAGTTATTCCTTTTTCTGTAGTAGCCTTTATATCAACAATGCTTTCTTTTTCATCATAATTTTCTGCAATATTAAAAGGATTTAATATTTCTATTTTCTTAAAAGTTTCAAAGTCTAAATCTTTAAATACTGCATTAATAAAATTTAAAGCTATATTTTCATTGCCCGCATGCGAAAACAAATAGCGTACAAAATAATCATTAATTCTATTTAAATTCTCAATTGTAACAGGTTCATTTAATATTTGTTTTAATTTATCTAAATCTCTCATAATATTATTATACAAAAAATAATTATAAAAGTAAAGTTTATTAAATTTTGATATTTTTATCAATAAAAAAAGTGCATACATATATAATGCATACACTTTTTATTTAAACAATTAAAAAATTATTGTAGATTCAAAATCTTAAGCATCTCAGCTTCTATTGCTTTAATATCTCCTTTTGCTTCCTGAATAGCTTTTATTTCTGATCTTCTTTGCTCCAATAGTTCTTCCTGACCTTGTTTATCCAAAGTAGCCTTTTTAGCAAAATATGCATCGCTTATAAGTTTATCAGCCATTCTCAAAGTTCTGTCTGAAACTATTGCTTTGTCTGATGCATTCTCTGCTTTAGACATATCAAAGCTTGCATCAGTTTTTAAAGCCCCTTCAGGTACTCCGTTAAGTATGCCTCCTTTCCATTCCAATTTAGGCTGATAAGTATATGTAATATAATCAAAAACTTCTGCATTCTTTATTTCATTATTATCAACGAATATATCAAATGCTTTATTATTAAGAGTATCCAATAAAAGCATTTTATTTTTACCGTCTTCAGTATATATTTTTTGAATACATTCCAAAGATTGAAAATCAGGATTATTAATAAGCTTACCTATTTCTGAATCAAAATCTACTTCCAAATTTTCTTTCAAAAGTAAAGTATAATGTACTACACCTCCTCTTCCTCCTGTATAGTGATACTCGCTTGAAACCATTAATTCTTCATTGCCGTCATTATTAATATCGCATAAGAAGAAAGATGGAGAATACAAAGACCAACGCGAATACATTGCTTCTCTTACATAATCAGAATATTTTTCTCTATTAAATTTACCAAAACTTATAAATTTAGAGCCTTTAGTATAATCTTTCAAATCATTTTTAGAAATTAAATGAATTTCAGCAGGTTTTACTTTATCTATATCTCCAAGTCTGAAATTATAATTTTTTATCTCTTCAAATGAAGCATATAAATTATCTTTTATAAACTCAGGATTATAATAATGCATATTTACTAATCCGTTCATAGTACTTTCAATTAAAAATGTATTCTTTTTAAACTCAAGTAAATTAAGATCGTTCCATCCATTATAGGCATCGTATGTATCAAGATTATAATAATTTTCATAATATGCTAAATACTCATTTATACTATCATCTGTTAATCTATTTTTTATATAAGTTCTTATATATTTGTTCATTATATTTGTATTAACTATTTCAGGTACTATCATTAATGAAGCTACACTAGCTGTACCATCATATACAATTGAAGTTAAAGAATAATTATTTTCATTAAATAAATCTATATAGCCTGTATTTTTTACAATATATTTATAAAAACCATTATTATAGGCATCAATAATTAATTTTTCTGCTCTTAAAGAATCTGGAGCTTCTATTATATAGTCAACTAATTTCATTTTATTGCTGTAAGCATTATCATCGTCATAACTTGTTATCATCATAGCTATATTTGTTCCGCCTGCTTTTTTCCATTCTGTTAAATACTTTTTTTCTTCTTCAAAATAATAAAGAGAATCTGTAGCAAAATGAGATAAGAATAAAGCTAAATAAATATCAGCATCTTTTTTATTTAATTTTAATAATTCTTCTCTTGCTTTTTTTAATGCTAAATTTTGATCAACATATAAATATTCATCGACATAATAATCTGTAAAATCTTCATTGTACATATCCAAACTGCTGAATATTTCAATAAATGGATCATAATTAACATTTGATATAAACTCTATAGAATATTTTTTTCTTTCATCATCATTTGCAAATTTCCTATTAAGAAAATCAAAATTCCTTTTTGCATATTCATTATTTTCTCTTGCATTTTTAAGTTCTTCATCAAATTTAGATTTATCTGCTCTAATACCTTTATAAATATATTTCATATCAAAGAATTCTTTTTTAGTTTCTGCTTTTTGATTATCAGATGAAACAGTTTTTTGTTCATTAGTATTTTGTGATTTTTGATTTGCTTCTTTGTTTACACCTCCGCATAAAATTACAGCAGTCATTAAAATAAATGCTGCAATTATAGAAATAATTTTTTTCATATTGTACCCTCTGTATGTATTGTTATTTTTGTATAATAAATTAAAATTATCAAAAATTCAATTATAAAAAACTTTATATACTATACAGCAATTTTTATTTTGACAAACAAATATAATTTTAGTATAATACTTTCATTAGTTTCATAAATACAGAAAACTAAAAAACAATAAAAAACGGAATAAATTTTGTATAATCAAAAACATTTAAAAACAATAGATAAAGCAATAGAAAAAGCAAAACTTCTATACGATAACTGCGTATGCTGCGGACATATATGCAATGTAAATAGAAATAATAATAAAATAGGAAGATGCAAAATATTTGAAGATACTGTTCATATAAAAGTAGCTTCTCATACCTTGCATTTCGGAGAAGAACCTATGCTTGTAGGTGACGGAGGAAGCGGAACTGTATTTTTTTCAAGCTGTAATTTAGGCTGCGTATTTTGCCAGAATCATCAAATAAGTTCTGACGGAGTTGGAGAGGTAATAGATGTTGAAACTTTAGCTGAATATTTTTTGGATTTAGAAAGACAAGGAGCTAAAAATATTAATTTTGTAAGTGCAACTCATGTTATATATCCGGCTTTGAAAGGATTAAAAATAGCTTTAGAAAAAGGACTCAATTTACCTATAGTATACAATACCAACGGTTATGATACAAAAGAATTATTGGATTGTTTAGACGGTATCATTGATATATATTTGCCTGATTTAAAATATGTTTTCGATGATAAAGCAGTAAAATATTCTAAAGCAGAAAATTATTTTAATGTAGCCATAAATGCAATAGAAATAATGAAGAAACAAGTCGGAGATTTAGTTCTTAATAATGAAGGAATTGCTCAAAGCGGAATAATAATAAGGCATTTAATACTTCCAAATAATGAATCAGATTCTTATGACGTATTAATAGAATTAAAAGAAAGAGGTTTCTTAAACACTACAATATCATTAATGTCGCAATATAATCCAAAGTTTAAAGCTTGTGATTTTGAATCTATTAATAGGAAATTAAGCAAAAAAGAATACGATGATTTGGTAGATTATGCTCTTGATTTAGGATTTGAAAATTTATTAGTTCAGGAAATGGAAAGTTCTGAAAATTATTTACCTGATTTCACAAAAGATAAACCTTTTGAATAAGAGTTAATATTATATACTAAAAATTTTTAAGTTTGTCAATATTTATCTTTTTTATTTTATTGTTTGTGGTGTCTTTGCCCACCGCTCTGCGTACTTCGTAACCCCCCAGTTCTTTTGCGACTAAAAGGAGTACCTTTAGGTATGGTATTGCCACAAAGAATCTATATCCTCGACAGGCTCGGATACGCTTCGTGAAAGACTGCATTTTTAGTCAGAATATAGTTTTATCTTAATATTTAAATAAAACTTAATAATATTTTATATTATTAATAAATAAAAATTACATTTATGAATAACTCAAAATTGACAAAATATAGTTGTTTAGGTATATACTAAAAATTTAATTTCTAATAAACTTAATATTTTTTATAATAACAATTTTTGATGAATCATAATTAAAAATTTAATTTAAAGAAATTATATATATTCTCTTTTGCTTTTTGTTCTAAAATTTCATCACTGCCCTTTATAGTTACATAAACCTCATCGCCTACTTTCAAATTAAGCTGCATAATTCCTATAATCTTTTTTATATCTTTTGAATTATTTCCTTTAATGATAGTAACTTCGCATTGGCTATCCTTTGCTATTTTAGCAAGATCGCTCAAAGGTCTGGCATGTATATTATTTGTATTATTTATAATATAATTAAAATCAGTCATAACACTACCCCTCACTATTATTGCTTTTCAATAAATACATCAAATTATCAAAAGTCTTATTTTCTATCAATTTCATAACAGTATTTTCATTTAATAAAAAGTCTACTGTATACTGATAAAATTTCTTCAAATTATCATCTTTATTGTTTGATATAGAAATTAAAAACACAACCTGTACATTATTTTTATACCATACAATAGGCTTATCCAATACAGCAACATATACAAAAGTTTTATCAGTTAAAATATCGAATGGATGCGGAATTGCCACTAAGTTTCCAAAATCTGTTTCTGATAAATATTCCCTTTTCATAACTGAATCATAAAAATTGTCTGGTATATCTATATATTTTTTTATATCAATGCATATATTTTTTATTATTTCATCTCTTGTATTGCCTTGAATATTTAATGAGAATAAATCTTCATTATAATAATCATGTAAGAAATCATTCTTTGATAATTCCAAAGCATTTTTAACATTTATAATATCATTAGTTTCCAAGAAAAGACCTATCTGTACAATAGGAACAGGCACTTTAAATGCTATTGGTACTGTTGAGAATATATAATTTATCTTTGAAAAATCAAAATCTTTAAGCATTATTAAATCGGTTGTATAAATATTATCTATATATTCTCCAAATTCTTTTTTATATTTATACATAAGTAATTTTGAAGTAGTCTTACCGCTGCCGCAAACTATAAGAATATTTATTTTACTTTTATGATCATTATTTTCTTCTAATGCTATTTGAAATAATAAAGCTAAATACCCTATTTCATCATCTGGAATTTCTTTTTTATAATAACTTTTCAAAACGGTATTAGCCTCAGAAGCTATCAAATAAGCTAATCCGTAATTACTTTTTATATCGCAAAGCATAGGGTTTTTTTGTAATACATTATATCTTATTCTTATATCAAATGGTATCATATGATGATTCAGTAAAAGTCTTAAATTAAGATTATTTCTTAAATCTATTTTTAAATTATTAAATACTAAATCAAGCATTTCATGGACTATATTATCTAATTTATTTTGTATTATAAAATTAGGATTATCAGAAGATATTAATAAACTCTTTGACGCCATATGTATTGCTATAAATATCACTTCTGTATCATTGAATTTTATACCTATTTCTTTTTCTAATATTGCAGCTAATTTCTTTGCCAACTCCAATTCTTCATCTTTTATATCTTTAAGTACATCTTCATTATATGAATTGATTACTCTATTATTTTTTATTCTTTCTGCTGAAACTGATATATATTGTATAAAATTTTCTAAATTGATTTCGGATAATTTAATATCATTATCTTTAATAAAATTAATAATTACATTCTCTATTAATTTATTTTTATATATTTCATCATCTATTTGCTGTTTTAAATAGTAGTCTATAATACAATTTCTAATATCAAATTCTGTTCCTATTAACTTAATTCCGTAATTAGGTCTTCTTTCTATTTTTATATTATAATATTTAATATTATCTTCTATAAGTTTTAGAGTATTAGTTAAAGTAGTTTTTGATATATCAAGTGCTTCGCTTAAAGTATCAGATTTAATATATTCATCATTGTTTATTAAATATTCAAAAATATATTTTACTCTATATTCAAAATCATTTACCATATTAGAATTAAAGTTAATGGCTTTAATATCTTTATTATCATCGCATAATAATATATATCCGTATCTTGGTTTGGATACTATTTTTATTCCGGTTTTTTCAAACTCATTATTTAATTCATGAATTTTTATTCTTATTGTTTTTTCACTAACATTAAGCTCTTTTGCCAATCTTTCAGCCGTTATATATGAATTAGCTGATAATATAGATAATATTTCTTTAACATATTTACTTTTCATACTATATATTATACACCATTTAACGTCATAATCAAACAAAAAACTACCAGATTAATATAGAACTTTTAACGTTTGAGTTATTATAAAAAAATGATAATCTATTATCATAAAATAAAACTAGAGAGGTTTAATATGACAAAAATTTTATTATTATGTTCAGCAGGCATGTCTACTAGCATGGTTGTAAAAAAAATGAAAGAAGCAGCAGCAAAAAAGAATATAGAAGCAGAAATTGAAGCTGTAAGCACTGCTAGATTTTATGAATTATTAGACAGTTATGATGTATTCTTACTTGGACCACAAGTTAAATTCCAAAAAGCAGAATTCCAAGCAAAAGCTAAAGAAAAAAATAAACCATTAGATGTTATAGACTTCAAAGATTATGGTACTATGAACGGTGAAAAAATATTAGATTTCGCTTTAAGTTTAAAAGTAGAGTGATAAAACAGTAATAAAAACAATACAAAAGATAAATATTTATAGGATTAAAATAAATTGTAATAGGATTATTTATGAGAGAACTAGGTATTTCTATTTATCCATTTCATTCAAAAATGGAAGATAACAAAGCTTATGTAGATTTAGCTTCTAAATACGGCTTTACTAGATGTTTTATGTGCTTATTATCAGTTGAACATTCTAAAGAAGATATTATTAAAGAATTTTCTACTATAATAAATTATGCAAAAGACAGAGGTATATACACAACTTTAGATATATCTCCAGCTGTGTTTAAACATTTAGATATATCTTATGATAATTTAGAATTCTTTTATAAATTAGGAGCTTGGGGAATAAGATTAGATTTAGGATTCAGCGGCAATGAAGAAAGTTTAATGACTTATAATGATTATAATTTAAAAATAGAACTAAATATGAGCAACTCTACTTCATATATAGATACTATAATGAATTATTATCCTAACAGAGAAAATTTAATAGGTTGTTACAATTTTTATCCTCATGCATACAGCGGATTAGACAAAAAGCTATTTATTGAAAGTATGAATCGTTTTAAAAAACATTCAATAAAATCATCAGCTTTTGTTAATGCCAAAGAAGCAACTTTCGGACCTTGGCCTGTAGATGATGGTATATGTACTTTAGAAGAACATAGAAATCTTCCTATAGAATTACAAGCTATGGAATTATTCTTCTTGGGTGCTGATGCTGTATTTATTGCTAACTGCTATGCTAATGAAGAATCTTTCAAAAAGCTTCAAAGTTTAGATAAAAGATTAATAACATTAAAAGCTAAATTATTAGATAATATACCAGAAATAGAAAGAAAAATTATCCTTGAAGAGCTTCATCAAAACAGAGCTGATGCTAGTTCATATTTTATCAGATCATCAAACCCTAGAGTAAAATATAAAGGAAATAATTTTAAAATATTTAATCCTATTACAGACATTAAAAGGGGAGATATACTTATAGATTCTTCAGAATATGGTACTTATGCTGGAGAATTGCAAATTGCATTAAAAGATATGAAAAATACTGGAAGAACAAATATTGTAGGCAAAATTGATGAAAAATATTTATTCTTATTAGATTATATAAGCATGTCCCAAAGATTTAAAATTACAGAATAATTTCAATTAATCAAATATTAAAAAATTACATCTTGCAATCACTAATTATTTTATATTGCAAGATGTTTTTAATCATTAAAAATAAAAAAATATATATAACAATTTAATTATGGAGAGTAAATCATGAATGATAAATTAATGGCTATCATAGAAAATAAGGTTTTGCCAATAGCTTCTAAAGTGGCAAGCAACAGATATTTAAATGCAATTAGAGATGGTTTTGTGTTTTCAATGCCTTTTGCAATAGTGGGTTCCTTTATACTTCTTATTTTTAACTTACCATTTACAGATAAAAATACATTTTTGTATATGGAATGGTATACTAATTTAATGGCTGCCTTTAAAAATGACTTAATACAGCCTTTTTATGTTAGTATGGGTATAATGGCACTATTTGTAGCTTACGGTATAGGTTATTCATTATCAGGACATTATCAGCTTAATTCTGTAACAGGCGGATTTTTATCATTATATAGTTTTTTAATAGTATCTGCAAAAGTAGAATACGTTACTATAATAGAATCAGTAGCAAAATCTTTTTTAGTAAATGCTGATACTTCAATACTTGCTATGGATGCTAGATATATGGACTCAAAAGGATTGTTTGTAGCCATTATATTCAGTATAATATCCATAGAAATATTCAAGGTATTGGTACATAAAAAAATGATTATAACTTTACCTGATTCTGTACCTCCAGCAATAGCAAAATCTTTTGAATTGATAATACCAGTTTTTGTTGTAACAGTATTATTCCAAGCTATAAACTTAATAATACAAAAGAATTTCTTGATAATGGTTCCTGATTTAGTTATGAAAATATTTGAACCATTATTACATGCTTCTGACTCTTTACCTTCAGTAATATTAATACTATTCCTTATACATTTATTATGGTTTGCTGGTTTACATGGTACTAACATATTAGGTGCTATAGTATCATCAATTACAGCATATAATATAGCTGTAAATCAAACAGCATTACAAGCAGGAGAAGCTATTACAAAAGTTTGGGCTGGAGGTTTCTTTGACTGTTATGCTTTGATGGGCGGTGTTGGTACTACATTAGGATTAGCAATAGCTATGGTAAGAAGTAAAAATGAACATATTAAATCTATTGGAAAAATATCTATTGTACCTGCAATATTTAATATAAATGAACCTATAATGTTTGGAACACCTGTAGTAATGAACCCTGTTTTAATGATACCTTTCATATTTGTTCCAATCATTAATGCATCAGTAGCATTTATATTGACAAAATTAAATATTATAGGTCATATTGTAGCATCTGTTCCTTGGACAACACCAGGTCCTTTAGGTGCTTTACTTGCTACTAATTTTAATTTTGGCTCTATGATATTAAGTTTGGTATTAATATTTACTTCTTATTTAGTATATATACCTTTCTTAAAAGCTTATGAAATATCTTTGGAAAGAGAAGAAGCAAATAATAAATAAATTAATGAGGTTTTTTATAATATGAAACAATATAAATTCAAAGATAATTTTTTATTTGGAAGCTCTACATCAGGACCTCAAAGCGAAGGTTTCTATGATAAAGCTAATAAAAGTATATGGGATTATTGGTTTGAAATAGCACCAGAAAAATTCCATAATCAAGTAGGCCCAGTATATACATCTAACTTCTTTAGAGATTATAAAGAAGATATAAAATTAATAAAAGAAACTGGTCATAATGTTTTGAGAACTTCAATACAATGGAGCAGAATAGTAAAAGATTTCAAAACTTTAGAATTAGATGAAAAAGCAGTTGAGTTTTACGGCAATGTTATAGATGAACTTATAAAAAATGATATAGAACCTATAATGTGCTTATACCATTTTGATATGCCTTTAAAACTTCAAGAAATAGGCGGATTTGAAAACAGAGAAGTTGTAGAATTATATGCTAAATATGCTGCTAAAATGTTTGAACTATATGGTGATAAAGTAAAAAAATGGTTTACATTCAATGAGCCTATAGTTGTTGCTGAAGGCGGATATTTATATAAATTCCATTATCCTGAAGTAGTATCATTTAAAAGAGCAGCTCAAGTAGTTTATAATATGAACTTAGCTAGTGCAAAAGCTGTAAAAGCATTTAAAGAATCTGGAAAAACTGGAGATATAGGAATCATATTAAACTTAACTCCTTCTTATCCTAGAGATGAAAATAATAAAGAAGATTTACAAGCTTCACATATATGCGATTTATTATTTAATAGAAGTTTCTTAGATCCAGCTGCTAAAGGAGAGTTCCCAGAAAATTTAGTAAAATTCGTAAAAGAAAATGATCTTACTCCTATATGTGAAGAAGGCGACAAAGAAATATTAAAAGAAAATACAATAACTTTACTTGGAATAAATTATTATCAGCCTAGAAGAGTTAAAGCTAGAGAAACTAAATTTGAATCAGATACCTTAATGCCTGAAAATTTCTTTGAACCTTATGAAATGCCTAACAGACTTATGAATCCATACAGAGGTTGGGAAATATACTACAAAGGTATTTATGATATAGCTAAAAATATACAAAATAATTACTCTAATATGAGATGGCTCATAACAGAAAATGGAATGGGCGTTGAAAATGAAGAAAGATTCATAAAAGACGGCGTAGTAGAAGATGATTACAGAATAGAGTTTGTAACAAAACATTTAAAATGGCTTCATAAAGGCATAGAAGAAGGTTCTAATTGTATTGGATATTTAATGTGGACACCTATAGACTGCTGGTCTTGGCTTAATTCATATAAAAATAGATATGGATTCATTCGCTGCGATTTAGAAAGCGGTAAAAAAACAATAAAGAAATCAGGACATTGGTTTAAAGAGCTTGTAAAAAATAAAGGCTTTGAAGCTTAATTTTTTAATATATAATTGGAGGTATAAATATGTCAAATAAATTAAAAATAGCTACTATTGGAGGAGCTTCTTCATATACTCCTGAAATTATAGAAGGATTTATAAAGAGATACGACAAATTGCCAGTAGATGAACTTTGGCTTGTTGATATAGAACCTTCAAAAGAAAGATTGGAAATAGTAGGAAATCTTTCAAGGAGAATGATAGAAAAAGCAGGATTAAAAGATAAATTCAAAATCTTTACAACTTTAGACAGAAGAGAAGCTATAAAAGATGCCAGCTTTGTAACTACTCAATTAAGAGTTGGTTTATTAGATGCTAGAATAAGAGATGAAAGAATACCTTTAAGTTATGGTATGATAGGTCAGGAAACTAATGGTGCAGGCGGATTTGCTAAAGCATTAAGAACTATACCTGTAATATTTGATATTTGTAAAGATATAAAAGAATTAGCTCCAAATGCTTATCTTATAAACTTTACTAATCCATCTGGAATAGTTACAGAAGCAGTTTTGAAATATCACCCAGAAATAAAAATAATAGGACTTTGTAATGTTCCTGTAAACATGAAAAAAAGTGTAGCAGAAATATTGAATGTTCCTGATGAAGAAATTACTTTCGTTGCCGGAGGAGTAAATCACTTCTTATGGGGAAGAGAAGTAATACATAAGGGTGTTGATAGAACTCAGGAAGTTTTAGAAAAATATTTAGATGGTTTTGAAAACGGCCCTGCTAATATCAATACTGAAATAGCTTGGATAAAAGAACAAGTACTTGATACTAAAATGATACCTTGTCCTTATCATAGATACTACTATCTTACAGATGAAATGCTAAGAGAAGAATTAGCAGAATTTAGAGATGGTAAAGGTACTAGAGGAGAACAGGTAAAAGATATAGAGAAAAAATTATTTGAAATATATAAAAATCCAGACTTAAACACTAAGCCTAAGGAATTAGATAACAGAGGCGGAAAATATTATTCTGATTCTGCATGCGAGCTTATAAGTTCATTATATAACAATGCCGGTACTGAAATGATAATATCTACAAGAAATAACGGTACTATAGATTGTTTGCCAGATGACTGTGCTGTTGAAATAACTGTTAATGTTTATAAAGATGAATTAAAACCTCATAAGCAAAAACCATTCCCTATTGAAGTAAAAGGATTATTACAGCTTATGAAAAACTTTGAACAATTAACTGTAGAAGCAGCTGTTCATGGAGATTATGGTAAAGCACTTCAAGCATTAACTGTTAACCCATTGGTTGTAAGCGGAAGAGTTGCTAAAACTGTACTTGATGAAATAATCAAACAAAATAAAGAATATTTACCACAATTTTATAAAAATAAATAATTTATATTAGGAGATTGACTATGACTGAAGAACAAGAAAAATTTATGGAAGAAAATGTATTTCCTATTATTAGTTTAGCAGGAGAAAGCAAAAGCTTAGCTTATGAAGCTTTAAGACTTGCTAAAGAAAAAAAATTTGCAGAAGCAGCTGAAAAAATTAAAGAAGCTGATGAAATAATGTTAAAATCTCATGAGTTTCAAACTAATTTAATAACTAGGGAAGCAGATGGTGAGAAAATAGAAATTACTATGTTATTCGTTCATGCACAAGACCATTTAATGACTGCTATGAGCGAAAAAAATCTAATAAAAGAAATGATAAGTTTATTAGAAATGAATCATAATAAATAATCTTGCTTTTAATCCATTCTATTCAATAAAAAAAGGGACTTAAATATTTAATTTAAGTCCCTATTATTTTTTATAATATAAATATTTAATTTCATGCTAATAAATCTCCTTTATGGCTTATGCATAGTTCTAATGAATTAGTTAATTTTATTCTATAGAAATTTATTCTTTTATTTATTTCAAATATACTAGCATTAGTGTATCTTTTCATTACTGATTTTACTTTACTAGCTATATTTCTTGGAAGTACATTTTCTTTTATCATATCATCGCTAATTATATAATTCCAATCTCCATTTTTATCAAAATTAATATAAGTTCCATTTGATAATTTTACTTCGTATTCATCTTTTATTTTATCAATGTATACTATTTTAACTTTACCAAAATAGCATTCTATGAATCTTTTAGCGTTTTCAGGCAATTTACTAGGTGTTATTTTTATAAAAAGGTTTAATGTATTAGTCATAATGTCCCTCCTACTATGTATGTAAATTATCTTTACAATTATATTATACTAAATTGTAAGTTTTTGGCAATATTATTTTACAATAATTTTACATTATTTTTACATTTATACCTATTTTTAAACATACTATAATACATATAATACAAATATAACCTAAATTGTAAATTTTATGTAAAAATATTAATAAAATTACCAGTTATTAAAAATCTCTATATTATTATCTTGCGGTCTTTTTCAAAATGTGATATTCTATTTTTTTAGCTTGATAATAATACTGGAAATAAAAATGGAAAACTTTAATGAAACATTAGACTATATATACTCATTTATGGGAAAAAAAACATTACATAAAAAGAATTTAAATCATATAAACAATGTAAAAGAAATATTAAAAGTTTTAGGATATAAACAAACATTCAAAGTTATACATATAACAGGAACTAAAGGTAAAGGATCTACTACATTAACATTATCAAAAATGCTTTCATCTATAGGATACAAAGCAGGAGCATTTACATCTCCTCATATAATAAATGAAAGAGAAAGAATATCAATAAACGGTGAATGGATTACTGAAGAAGATTTTGTTAATATAACTAAGAAAATTAAAAATATTATTGAAAAGAATGAAATATACAGCAATATTACAGTATTTGAAATATTTACAATAATAGGTTTATACTATTTTTATATAAAAAGCGTGGATTATGCTTGTATTGAGGTTGGAATAGGAGGAAAACTTGACTGTACTAATATAGTTGATTCTTGTATAAGTATATTAACTTCTATTTCTTATGATCATATGGAAATATTAGGATACACTATAGAAGAAATAACAGAACAAAAGGCAGGCATTATAAAACCAAATTCAACAGTAATATCAGCATATCAGGAAGAAAATTCTATCAAAATAATAAAAAATATATCAAATGAAAACGAATGTAAATTATATGTATTCAAAAAAGATTTTGATGCTGACATAATATTAAACAGCAATGAAAAATTAGAATTCATTTATAAAGACAATGGTAAAGAGTATAATTTTTCCACTACCCTTCTAGGAGAACATCAAGCTGAAAATATTTCTTTATCTTTCAAAGCATTAACAATACTTTTAAAAAACGATAATAACTGCACAGAAAAAAATATAAATAAAGCTATTAATTCATTAAAAGATTTCCATATAAATGCAAGACTATCATTCATGCAAAAAAATCCTGATATAATAGTCGATGGTGCTCATAATGCTCAATCATTGGAAAGAGTATTAGAAACTATATATAAATGGTATGATGATATAGTAATATTATTTGCCCCATTGAGTCAGAAGGACATAAAAGGCATGGCTAATGTTTTAAAACAGCATGATTCTATTATAATATTAAGCTCGCCTGATAATATATCTTATAAAGAAACAGACAGTTATAAAACTTATGAGTATCTAAAAGACAATGATAATGTAAAACATATACCAGATTTTAAAGAGGCAATTGAAAATATAAAATCAATAAATAAACCATTACTTGTTATAGGCTCGTTATACACAGCAAGTGAATTTATAACTATATACAAAAAATAGCAGTATATACCTAAACAACTATATTTTGTAAAATAGAGATTTAAATACTTCCAAATTAACCTTATAGAATTTGTACTATTCTATTTTTTAATACCATTTCTGATAATAATCATTCTTTTTACAAAATTCTATAATAGGTAAATGTACGCCAATTTGGCATACTCTATATCTGTATTTATTTTTATATTTTATATAATAAAATTATAAGTTTATTAATTATATAAAAATAGGGATATATAAAAAAATATATATCCCCATTAAATGTTATAAAACTTTTTCTATAAAATATATAGATATTATTCTTCTGCAAAATTAAAGAAATCTAAATGAAGTCCTATTTGAGCTCCTATATCAACAGATGCTAATTTACCAGGATACATATATCCTGCACCTAATGAACCTAAATTGTCTTTTGTCTGTATATATGGTATATCAAAGTTAACATATAATGCCAAACTTACAAAAACCATATGAACTCCTGCATATAATTTTACGTAAGGTAATAAAGTATTATCAAATCTGCTTTTAACAGATGTACTGCTTAATTTTATACCATTACCATTTTCTGAATATTCACCTGTAAAAGGAATTTTTACTCCGCCTCCTACACCTAGCATAAACAACGAAGGTCTCCATTCTATACTAAGACCTGTCATAAGAGTATCAAATTGATGCATATAAGTTGAAGAATTTTGCTGAAATTTAAATGTATCTCTATACCAGCCGAAATCAACAGCCAAAGATATATAATTATACCCCTTATTATCTATTTTAAATGAAACTCTAGGCTGAAATACAACACCAACTTCAAATGCAGATTTTGGACTAAATGTTAAATACGGATCTGTTCCTCCATTTGGATAGAAAGTAGGAATACTTCCGCCCAATGGAATATACATCCCAATTCCTACGGAATGAGAGTATGCTAAAACAGACGTCATTAGCAATAAACTCATTGATAATAAAACTTTTTTCATATTTTCTCCTTAAAACTATTAAACTTAGGAATATGATAGAAATATGAAATAATTTAGAATATTTATATTTTAGATAGATAAGATAATTAAAGAATAAACGAATGTTTTAAAAATTTGAAAATATAAGTATAAATTTTTTGAGATAAAAATATTGCATAAATTAATTCCATAAACTTTCATAAACCTATTTTTTAATATAAATTCTTTTTACATTAAAGTCAATATAAAAATATGTTTTTTATCATACTATACCTTAGTATTATTTATAGTTTTTATAGAATAGTTTACAAATAAGGAGTTTATCGCTAGCAATAATAATAAATTATTATTTTATATAAAAATAGGGATATATACGAATATATATCCCATAAGTTTGTTATAAAACTTTTTCGTAAATGTATGGCTTATTTCTTATTTAGTCAATTATGAATTTACAGTCTATTTTACAGATTATACTATTTCATACAAAATCATTATCATATATAACAATTAAGTTTTGTATGAATATACAAGTAAAATATTAATGACTTTAAGAATTTTTCAAAGAAAATTTTTATGGTTAATTTTATGAGGATTTTATATTGTGAAAAATTATGTAATATAGAAAAGGAATTTTCTAAGAAAAATATTGTTAAATTCATTTTATTAACTTTCATAAACCCATAAGCAGTATAACAATATTTTACAGAAAAGTCAATATATAATTTTAAAC
>NZ_JAWLQI010000060.1:0-19992 GCF_036997785.1 Brachyspira pulli | reverse complement strand
AATGGGGGTACATTATGTATAGTAAAGAAGAAGTTTATAAAAAAGTTGAACAGAATTTTTTTAAACAATAAGCCTAAAAAACTAACTTTTTTAGAAAAAACACGAAAAGATTGTACTTTTTTCATAGGAAAAAAGTACCAAAAAACTACTTCTTTTGTGGCACAAAAGAAGCAAAAAGCATTAACAATCTAATAATATAACTTTAAATTAGGCATTGCATAAATGTTCTTTTTTTATAAAAAAGAACCAAAAAAATTTTAATTATATTAATAATGCAGGCTAAAGCCTTTTACTATAAAATAATAAACTATTTAAATATACGGCTGATTACCCAACATAAAACAATTAAAAAATTATTTATTATTTTATTCGTTTCTAGGAATTACAAAAATCTTAAAAAATATTAGATTTACTTTTACAAAATAATATAATATATAAAAAGAAAAAGCTACATAAAAAGATGAGTTGTTTATTATAAAATATTTAAAATTAATTTTAAATTCTGGAATAAAGATTAAATACAATACAAAAATTATACCAGAAAATATAGTATTTTTATAATAAAATGCCACTCTATTTAATAAATTTAAATATTCTCTATCTCTTTCTTTATGTAAAATATGTAATATACGAGAGTTATATAATATTGATACAGATGTTATTTGATAACCTGTAATAATAGATATAAAAACTGTCAAATTTGATATTTCTACAAAAGAAAAATCTATAAAAAAAATACTTAATAAAATTAATACTATAATAGATATTAATATTATATGCCTATCTTTAATCCTTTTCATAATATGAATAAATTTTTTTTAATAGTTCACTTTTTACAAAGTTAGGACTATACTTTCCTTCTTCATTTTTAATTATTTTAATGCTTATATTTTCGGTAATAGCATCTAAATTATAAATAAGTTGTACATTATCTTCTGTAAACCCTTTCATTATAAGTCTATTTAAATGTCCCCTTTCTTTTTCATCATTAAGTTTTTTTAAAAAAGTAAAGATGTTTTTTATATCTCTTCTTTTATAACTGGTTATTATTTTCAATTTATCTGGGGCACTATATCCCGTAAAATCTTCAAAAGCAGTTAATGTTTGATTATCTCCATAAAATAAATCTTTTTCACATGTAAAAGAAATTTCATTAATACTATCTAACATAGATACAAATTCATCCAAATTTTTTATATATGGTTTAAAGAAAATACTTATATTAAGCTTTTCTTTAAAAAAATCAGTTATCATAGATTGTTTTCTTGAATCAGATAAATATAATGTATTAGATTGAAAAAAATATAAAAAAAATACTTGATGTGTTAGCTCTACCTCATCTTTATTCCTTTTATTGTCTTTCTCTGAATCATCTAATATATTAATAATTTTATCAGGTCTAGGCATTGTACTTCCATATTCAATATGTATCCAAATGTAACTTTCAGTTTTTTCTGTATTAATTCTATAATACATTTGATTTTTTTTAAAACTATATTGTTTATCTAAACTATTAAAATCTTTTAAATTAGGTAAGTAATATCTAGTCTCTTTTTTTTCTGATTCAAAATATAGAAAAAAAGTTTTGAAATTTAAAATAAACATCATTATAACCTTTTAAGACAATTAATCATATAATACAATATACTATTAAAAAATAAATTATCAATAATTTTTTTATATATAAAAATTACTTTTACTATATATAAATTATAATAACAAACATTTTTAATATTAATTAATTTTTTCATGTTTTTTGCCTAAACAAAAAAGTACACAAAACGGTTTGCTTTCTTTTACAAATAACTAACCCTCAATAATCTTTATTTCCTCCTCACTCAACCCATACAAAGAATACACAATCCTATCCACTTCCCCCTCAATCTCCGAAGTGTCCTTGTTCTCTTTTTTAAGCTGAATAATACTGTCAACTAACCCAACCAATTTAGACTCAGTATCCTTGTCAGGCTCTGGAATTGGAATTTTTTCTAACGATTGAACATTAAGCATAATATCACCAGCCCCAGTTTTATCGCTATAATTATAAATAAAATACCTTATTAAAGAAGAATTTAAAATACCAACAAAATATTTATTCTTTTTTGATACGAAAAAAGAAGATGGAGCAGATATTACTAAATTAGGTTCCCCTATAGAAAATGCTAAATTAAAACCTATTGCTTTACAAAATATTTTTTCTTTCTCAAATTCTTTATAATATGCTGTAGTATCTTGTAATTCAAACCACTTATTATTTGTTTTCTTCCTAGAACCTTTCTCTCCACTTTGCTCTAATCTCTTACCGAAACTTTCCAAATATTTTTTTACTGCTGGATAATTATCTATATTAACATTTTTTGCTGGATAAGTAGCTATTAAATATTTATTGTCAAATTCTATACTATACGGTTTTAAATCTCTACCTCTTATTATAGGACTAATAATTTCCTGACTTTTTATATCATTTTTTAATAATCTACTTTTTGTATCTTCATCAATTATGAAAGCATCGTTATATCCTGTTAAAATTCCCCTATACATTATAATATCCCAATCTTTTAATAACTTCCCACTTTTTTTTATTTTTATATAAATAGAATTCTCTATAGGTGTTGATATAAACCAAGCATCATCATATTCTTTAGAATTAATAAAATATTTTTCATTTATATTATTTTTATCTTTATTTATATCTTCAGTTAAATTAATTATATAACTTTTGATCATATAATCACAATCATTATTTTTTTTCTTTCCATAACAAATAATATTAGTTGATACTGTAGCACTTTCAAACCAATTAGCACCCAAGTCTATAACTTCAAAAACATAAGCCTTATCATATAAAAACTTCCTCGTCCTCTCGCCATAGCCCGCACGCATCCACTTATTAGATATTACTGCACTTACAATACCGCCGTCATCAATCAATTTATTAAAAGTCATTTCCATAAATAATTGATAAATATCTGCAACTTTGCTGTCTTTCTTATCAAAATAATATAAATATTGATGATTTCCTGTAAGCTGAAAATATGGAGGATTCATTATCACCAAATCAAATTTATCTACTCCAAACATCAAACCGCTGTCAAAAAAATCATAGCTTTTTAGCATGTCAAACGGATTATAATTTTCTAATTTCGTATTATGATTAGAATACTCTTTTATAAGATTTAAAATTTCTTTTCTTATCTCTTTTTTATTCTCATAACTAGCATTAAAATACTCCCTCATATTTTTTATAAGTTCGTTCTTATCCCAAGTAGCTGAAATCAAATTCACTTCTTTATCATCAAGCTCTATCAAACTATTAGCCGATACTATTTTAAACTCCAAATTAGGAAGTATTTCCAAATCTATAAACTTCTCATCGCTTTTTATATCTGTATAATAACTGCTCTTTAATAATTCTATCCATAACCTTAAACGGCATATATTTACAGAATTCGGATTTATATCAACCCCGTAAAGCTGATTACTTATAATATGCTCCTTAGCCTCAAATAATGTTTTTTCTATCTCCTGCTTTCTATCCGTAATATTATCATTTTCTATATTATATTTAAAATGTGTACCGTCTATATAATTTATAACTAGCTCATCTTCAGATATATTAACATCTATATTATCATGCAAAACTCTAAACTCGCTCTTTATCCTTATAAGCTCATTCAAACAAGCCACCAAAAAGTGTCCGCTTCCGCATGCAGGATCTATTATCTTTATAGAATCCAAAATATTTTTTATACTATCCCTATAAATATGTATATTAGCCCTCACATAATTTTTTACTTCATTAATATTTTCAAAATGTGTATCTGTAAAATATTTATTAAACTTCTCAATTATAATCTTCTCTATGCTGTACCTTGACATATACATAGTAATAGCAGGCGGAGTAAAATGCGAACCGTCTTTATAACCGTTAAGCCTTTCAAATACAAGACCCAAAACTGAAGATTTTATTATTGTATTTTTATCTACATTCTTAGCATCAGCATTAAATACATAACAATTCAAAAATCTAAGTATATACTCCAAAAATGTTAATTGACTGCTGTTAAAATCCCTATCATTATAAAGTACGCTTCCATACATTACTTTCATTCTTGAATCATTATTCAATTTTGTTATAGAAAAAATCAGCTCATCTTTACCCTCTTCAAATAATGAACTATTCAAATACGGTATATAATTATAATCATTATTAGATGACCTCATATTTTTAGGCTTAGCAAGCACATTAAAAAATAATGTATATAAATAATTATAATCTTTAATCTTAAAAGGATTTAATATATCCAAATGTTTATCATTCCTAAAAGTTCTAAGCTGTGCCTCAAGTATTTTTAAAAATAATATCCTATTCACCCAAATAATATTAAGCTTCAAAGCCTCATCAAATATTTCATTTTCATTTGTTTTATCAGGACTATTTCTAATTACGTCCATAGTGAGCCTTATTAAACTATTATCAACATTAGATAAACGTAATTTTTTTTCTTTATCTTCTTCAAGCCCCATCATATAAATTATTTCTTTATAAAATGTATTAGATATGGAATTAATATCATTTCCAAGTTTAACAGAACAAATATTATAAGAATTAAAAAATCTGTATATAAGAACATCGTCATCATTAAATAAATCTATCTTATACCCTACAACCTCAAGATTAATATTTTCTAAAAATCCGCCGCAAATCTTATAAAAAGTTTCATTTTTTACTTTACTGTTTTCATTAAAATAATTTACTATCTGATTATCATTAATAAGTTTTTCAAAATCATATTTAGAAAATAAATACACTTTTTCAAAATTCGTAATAATAATATTATCAATATTAAAATCTTTATTATCTTTATTTTTTCTGCTTTTATAATAATAAAGTATAGTCTGATAAAAAGCCTTATTATTATAATTATTATCATCAATCATTTCTAATGAATTATTATAATTTTTAGTTTCTATAATAGTTTTAATATTATCATCAAATTTTATAACCAAATCTATTTTACCGCTTGTATTGCAATTGTATCCGAAAGCGTTAACTAAAAATTTATTTAATATACCCTTACAATGTTCTTCTGATTCCCCTTTAACTTTAGCATTATTTATTTCATTTCTATACCATTTAATATCTCTTTTAAAATAATCTAATTTATCATTATCAATTTCATAATTTAATAGATTTCTTAATTTTAATAATTCTTTTGCATTTTTTGTAATAGACTTCATAAATAATACTCCAATTGTAATGATATTATTATACAGTAAAACAAAATAAAAACAAACAAAAAAAGGCAGCCATTATTCATAGCCGCCCTTTTATTTTTTTAATAATATTTAACAAATTAATAATAAAAATATTTGAACTAAAAAATGCAGTCTTTTTGGTTCTTTGGGTCACCACCGAGTAGGTGCCTATTCGGCAAAAGAACTGGGGGTTGGGGCAAAGCCCCAATTAAAATATTAATTTTTTTTAATATTCAAATATAATTATCTCACTGCCTCAGCACATCTAGTACATAACTCTTTATGCTCGCTGTCTGTTCCTACACTGTCATAATGTCCCCAACAGCGTACGCATTTTTCATGACTAGCTTTCTCTGTCTTAACGAAAGAAACGCCGCCCTCTATAAATGTATCGTCCTTGCTGTCAGAAAGTGTTACTTTACTTACAATGAATATCTCGTTTAAATATTTTTCATATTTAGTAAGTAATTCTTTAGTTGCTGGTTCTTTAGTGCATATTGTTACATAAGCCTCTAAAGATTTACCTATTGTGCTATTATCTCTAGCTCTTTCAAGTGATAATAATACATCATCGCGTACTTTAAGAATTGAAGCCCATTCTTTTTCTAAATCTAAATCAATTAAATTGTCATCAGCTTTAGGATATAACTCTAAATGTACAGAAGAAGCATTTTCTCCTTTGTAGTATCCCCAAACCTCATCAGTTGTGAAAGGAAGTACCGGAGCTATTATTTTTACTAATACATCTAATATTTCAACAAGTACAGTCTGAGCACTTCTTCTTGAAACAGAATCTTTTCTATCACAGTATAATCTGTCTTTGATAATGTCAAAGTAAGTAGCAGAAAGCTCAACAACACAGTAATTTATAAGTCTTTGATAGAATAAATGGAACTCATAACCATCGCAAGCCTTCTCAGCAACTTTTATAAAACTATGAAGTCTTGATAAAGCATATCTGTCTACAGGAAGTAAATCTTTAACTTCAATCTTTTCTTTAGTGAAATCAAAATCAGAAATATTTCCTAACAAATATCTGAAAGTGTTTCTTATTTTTCTGTAATTGTCAGCAATAGCCTTCATCATGTTATCACCAACACGTGCATTGTGAGTGAAGTCTTCACTTATACACCAAAGTCTTAATATATCAGCACCATATTTGTCAATAACTTCTAAAGGTGAAACAACATTGCCGGCACTTTTATGCATAGCTCTGCCTTGTTCGTCTAAAGTCCAACCATGAGTTACAAGCTCTTTATATGGAGGTATTCCTCTTATAGCCATAGAAGGCCAAATTGCCGCTTGGAACCAACCTCTGTATTGGTCGCCTCCCTCTAAATATATATCAACAGGGAAAACTCCGTCTAAATCTTTATTAGTTTTCTGTGCAGCAAAAGATGATACACCAGAATCGAACCAAACGTCCAAAATATCTTGCTCTTTATCAAAATCAGTGCTTCCGCATTCACATTTAGTGCCTTCAGGAAGTAAGTCTTTAGCCTCTAATTCAAACCAAACATCCATTCCTTTAGTTTTTACTATTTCAGCAAAATGTCTTGTAGATTCAGCAGTTAATAAAGTTTTTCCGCAGTTCTTACAATAGAATGCAGGTATAGGAACTCCCCAAGAACGCTGTCTTGATAAACACCAGTCAGGACGATTTTCAAGCATTTTCTGCATTCTTTCATGTCCCCAAGTTGGATACCATTTAATATTATCTAAAGCTTTAACTGTTCTTTTATCTATATCATCATGTGTCATATCCATAAACCACTGAGAAGTAGCTCTGAATATCAATGGATTTTTACATCTCCAACAAATAGGATAACTGTGAGTAACTTTTTCTTTATGATATAATGAACCGTTATTTTCAAGTATCTCTACTACTTTAGGATTTGCATCTCTTACTTTCATTCCCTGCATTTCTGGGAAATCGCTTGTATATCTTCCAGCTTTATCTACTGGACAATATATTTCAAGTCCGTAATTCATACCAGTTTGATAGTCTTCCATACCATGACCAGGTGCAGTATGAACTATACCAGTACCTGAAGTAGCCTCAACATAATCAGCAAATACAACAGCAGATTTTCTATCTTTTATGAATGGATGAGCTATTTCAAGTTTTTCAATCTCTTCCATAGATACCGGAATCATATCTCTGCCTTCTGCTTTCATATCTTTTTTAGATAGAACAGTATCAACTAAAGAAGTTGTCATTATTGCATATCTTCCGTCTATTTCAACAGCAACATATTCTAAGTCTCTATTGAAAGCACAAGCCATATTTGAAGGCAATGTCCAAGGAGTAGTAGTCCATATCATAACATCAACATTACCATCTAATTTATCATTGATTTTATTTAATACTGGGAATCTTACATAAACGCTTGTAGAAGTATGATTATCATCATATTCTATTTCAGCTGCAGCTAAAGCAGTTTCACAATCCATACACCAGTGAATAGTTCTTAAGCCTTTATATATGTATCCCTTCTCTACTAATTGTGCAAATACTTCAACTATTTCAGATTCATATTCAGGCGACATAGTAAGATAAGGATTTTCCCAATCTCCCATTACACCAAGTCTTTTAAACTCTTTTCTTTGAATATCAATATATTTCTGAGCATAAGCACGGCATTTTTTTCTCATTATAAATTTAGAAGTTTCTTTATATTTATCTCCTAAACTCTCCTGAACTTTCAATTCTATAGGCATACCATGACAATCCCAACCAGGAACATAAGGAGAATCGAAACCTTTAGCAGATTTATATCTTACAATAATATCTTTAATAATTTTATTCAATGATGTTCCAATATGAATGTCTCCATTCGCATAAGGCGGTCCATCATGTAAAATACATTTAGGAGCACCTTTTCTTAATTCTCTAAGTTGTTGATAAAGTTTTTCTTCTTCCCATTTTTTTATTATTTTGGGCTCTTTTTCCTTTAAACCAGCTTTCATAGGAAAAGCGGTTTTAGGCAAATTAATAGTAGAACTATAATCCATCTTATTTTTTGCTCCATTGATTAAATTTTTCTTTAATAAAGTTTTTAGTATATTATAAAGATATACAATTTTATACTATAAGTAGGAATTTTACAAGTTATTATTTTTAATAATTTTATTGAAAAAACATAGATATTGATAGTTTTATATAAATAAAAAATAAATCTATACTAAAACGGTTTATCAAAATATTTTCTAATAATAATTAGTTATTAACTATAAAACAGTATTATTTTTATAAAACTTAAAATTGCGGCTTTTCTATCTCTCCGAATTCCTCATATATAAGAGGCTCATCTATAAAAGTTGTATATATTATGAGTTTATTATCTTCTATTTTAAATGCACGGGCAGTTTGAAGTATAGATAAATAATCGCCTTCTATTCTTCTTTTTTCAGCATTATCCGTTTTTCTTGTAGTTTTTATCATATCTAGGGAAATTAAATCTCCGTCTATCTGACAGTTAGCCCAATAATCATTAATAGCTGATTTTCCAAATACCTTATAATCATCTATACTAATGGTAATATCTATATATGTATACATACTAATGAGTTTATATACCTTAATCTTTTCAACATAAACACTTTCTTCTTTTAAAGAAGAAATATTATGCGAACAAGACATTAATAAAAGAGATATTAATAAAATAATTAAATATAGAATTTTTTTCAATGTTAAAATAAAGTAAGTTCTCCTTCTTTACTGCCGCCGCTAAGGTCTTCAAATGTATCAAATCCGCCTCCATTATCAGCACCGCTATCGGGAGAATTTCCTTTCATTATATCCTCAAATATTGGGGAACTAATCAATCTAGTATAAGCCTGATTAGAATTCTTCTCAAACTGAATATTTGGATTTGCTTTAATAGCATGTGTTAAAAGTAATTTAGCAAAACCATTTCTTCTATAAGGATAATTCATATATATATATTTTAATACGCCTTCTTTATTTATATAATAATATCCATTTATTCTGCCGTCTATAGTTAATAGACCTATATTAGTATTATTAGTATGAATTATTTTATTAAAATAAGAATCTGTATAAACTTCTTCTTTATTATCTTTTATTTTTATATTATGTATAAAATTTTGTAATTCATTTCTGTATATACTATTATATTCAATAACTACTACTGATGGATATTCCTCATGTTCTATGATTACAGGTGGCATAATTAACTCCCAACACTTAAAGTATATCGTTTTTAATATCGACAATTATTACAAATTATTTATTGACTATTTTTATATTTATAATATAGTTTCCTAATATAAATTATAATAAAAATTTTAATAAAATTCAATGTTTTTTATAAATAGGTATTCTTATCAAAAACAAAAAGAAATATTAATAGCATTCGTAAAAAGAGCTATTGACTTTATTCCAAGCGTATTAGTAGGTTTATTCATACTGGTAATGTCATCAAGATTATACGGCAGAGAAAATTCTACTATAGGTGTAGTTTGTATATTTATATGTGCTTTAATGCGACAAAGTTTTACTGTATCATCTTTCCCAACTGTAGCATTTAGAATACTTTTATTGGGTTTTCTTGCAACTATAGCTGAACAGAATATATTTTTTACTATAGTTCTGAATTTTATAGTTCCTTTTTCTATAGTGTTTTTATTATCTGATGATTTTGTACCTAGAAGCTATTTTATATATGGTTTTACTTATGTACTATTACAGGCATACAATATACCAATATCTAATATACATATAAGAATGGAAGCTATATTAACAGCATTACTAATAGTATTTATATTTTTATACATTAATAAACTGATTACAAAAAATAAATTATCAAATAGTTTGGCATGTAAAACTATACAATTAATAAATAAAAAATTATCATTATTATATAATAATAAGCCTTTAGAAAAAGACCAGTTATTTTCTTTAATAAATACATATACTTCTGCTATATATGTAGATTCATTAAAAAGACATGGCATTATGAATAATAGAAATATTAATCATTTTGAATTGGTATTATTTTTTGAAGACATAAATCAGCTTATAGATAAAGAATATAAGAATATAAATAAATTAACTAAAGATGATTTAGAATACTTTAAACAAATATCAAAAATACTTGATAGAATATCCAATCTTTTAAAAAGCGATATATCAAAACATGAAAAAGAATTCAATAGTATAATAAATGCTATCAATTACTTTAATGATAATTATACTTTAAGCGATGAAAAAAGTAACTATGAATGGGTATACGCATCAGGAAAATTAAAAAAAATACTATCAAATATGTTTGAAAATAAAAAAGATGATTTTGAAATAAAAAAGCTTTTAAATTTAAGATTTATAAGATTAAAAAAAGAATTCAATATCAATAAATGTCATTTTAGATTTTCATTAAAAATGGGTATAATAATGTGCATATCATTCACTGTAAGATATTTCCTTCCAGATGAAATTGCTATAAGAGGATACTGGCTTCCTATATTATCATATATTATGATATACCCTTTTTACGAAGAACAGAAAATAAATTTAAAAATAAATGTAATTGGAAATTTTATAGGTGTATTTATATTTTCTGCATTATTCAGATATATACCATACAATATGATTATACCGGCAATAGGAATATGTTTTGTATTATCTTTAGCTTCTGTAAATGGATTTTTTAAAAAGATATACGGTACAATATCAGCATTAATATCTTCATTTCCATATATGCCTAAATTGATGTCAGCTTCATCAAGAGTAGGATTTATAATGATAGCTTTATCAATAGTATGGGTATTTGACCATTTCATTATAAGAACAGAAAGTCATAAGGGTATAGTTGATAAAATAAGCGAACTTATAGAAATGGACACTATAATCATAAATCAAATCAAAAAAGCAATCAATAATGAAGAAACTTCCGTATACTTATATGAATGCCTTCTTAAAGCTTATATGATAAAAAACAATATTATAATACATGAAAAAAATCAAACCAGATATAAAGGAACTCCTATTACTGATTCATTAATAGAAAGTAACAGAAAATTTATTGTAGAAGCAGAACAGATAATATATTTAATAAAGAAATATAACAGACCTGAAGACAAACATAATATGCTTATATTTGTAGAGTATATTGCAAGTATTTTAGAAAATAGTGCCAAACTTTTCAAAAATGAAATTATAGAATTTAATAATAACGAAAGTAAAAGCAGGGAAATAATAAAAAATAATTCATATATATTCTATAGATTAGAAAACTGTTTCGACTCTATTAATGATATTAACAATTCAATAAAAAATAATATTGATAATATTTTTTAGTATTTATAAATAGTAAAACAATATGTATTAATTTTTTTAAATAGAAATATAAAATTAGGTTCTGTTTAATCAATAAAATGATAAACAAAACCTAAAATATAAAAAATAATTTTATTTTATAAAGTTAAAAATTTTCAGTATATACTAAAAATTTTAGAGTTTGTCAATTTTTTTGTTGTTCTTTTTCCCGCCGCAAAAAGAACCAAAAAGTGCAAGGATAAAATTAGTACTAAATCATACTAAAATTGTTTTACAGTAATATAAATTATCAATTTAAGCTAAAATATAGCCTTTTTGCTTCTTTGTGGCACGCCAAAGGCACTTCCTTCGGTCGCAAAAGAAGTGGGGTATGGGGCAAAGCCCCAGATATAAAAGTAAAAATATAAATTTATTTTTGACAAAATATAGTTGTTTAGGTATATAATTACTTTATTAATCCAATGTCTTTTCTGTAATATTTATCTTTAAAATCTATTTTTTCAATGTCAGCATAAGTTAATTTTCTTGCTTCTTCTAAACTGTCAGCAATATTAACTACATTAAGAACGCGTCCGCCATCAGTAACTATATCAGCATTTTCATCTAATTTAGCACCGGCAATAAAGCATTTTCCATTTATTTTATCAATACCTTCTATTTTATATCCTTTATTATAAGAAGCAGGATAACCGCCTGATGCCATTACTACACAGCATGCATGTTTATTTTTCCATTTAATATTTAAAGTTGATAATTCTCTTTTCATTGCTGATTCTATAATAGATAAATAATCAGTATCTAAAAGCTGAAGAACAGCCTGAGTTTCTGGGTCTCCCATTCTAACATTATACTCAAGTAAATATACGCCTTTTTTAGTTATCATAAGCCCAAAGAATATTATACCTGCAAAAGACATTTTTTCGGCTTTTATTCCTTTTAATGTTGGCTCTAATATATCTTTTATAAATAATTCTTCTGCCTCTTTAGTATAATAAGGATTAGGAGAAATAACACCCATTCCTCCTGTATTATTTCCAGTATCATTATCACCTACTTTTTTATGATCCTTAGCTGATATAAATGGTATTATCACATTGCTGTCAGTTACTGAAAGTATAGAAGCTTCAACACCTTCTAAAAACTCCTCAATTACAACTTCATCGCCAGCCTCTTTAAAAATCTTTTTAACCATTATATCTTCAACAGCATTTTTAGCTTCTTGTTTATCCTGGCATATTATAACACCTTTACCCAAAGCAAGTCCGCTAGCTTTTACAACTATAGGATAACTGCATTTTTCTAAGTATTCATTAGCTTTATTATTATCAGTAAATACTTCATATTCAGCAGTTTTTACTCCATACTTCTTCATAAAACTTTTTGAATAAGCTTTTGAACCTTCAAGTATAGCAGCTTGTTTATTAGGGCCGAATATTTTAAGTCCGTTTTCTTCAAACTTATCTACTATTCCATAAACTAGCATTTCTTCGCTTCCTACAATAGTCAAATCAATACTTTCTTTCTTAGCAAAATTTAGTATTTCATCTATAGTAGAAATTTTTACATTCTCACATTTATTTTCTCTCTGAGTACCAGCATTACCAGGAGCACAATAAACTTTTGTAACTCTGTCATTTTGACTTAAATTATAACAAATGGCATGTTCTCTAGCACCAGAACCTATAACTAATATTTTCATGTTTTTTTCCCTTATTATTATTTTTTATTGATACAAAAATTATTTGTAAATATCTATAATATAAACTCAATTATAAATAACTTTTATTATAATTTTTCTACTTCCTCTATACTTAGCCCCGTATTATCACTTATAAACTTAATATCCAAACCAGATTTTTTAAGACTTTTAGCTATATTTACAGCTTTATTTTTTTCTCCTTGTTCTATACCTTGTTCTATACCTTGTTCTATCCCCCTTTCTATTCCTTCTTTTATACCTTCTTCTCTCTCTCTTTTTAACATTACATTTTGACCGTATAGAAATGCATCTCTAGCATTATAAACTTCCATTTCTTCTTCACTTGATATAAATCTTTCATATTTATCTATTACTTTAGGCATAATATCATTAACCTCCTTCAATTTTTCTTTAACTTTATCTAAATCTTTAACTGTAAAAAATTCTATCCAAGATAATATTTTATTTTTCTTAATATCGTCTATATTTGAATTATTAAGAATTTTTATGAATCTTGGTACTTCCACTATATGCATTTGCATCATATCTAATGACACACTATGATTTTCAGTATCTATTAATTTAAAACATCTATGTGCTTTACCTTTATCATTAAAGTCCATATTAAAATTTACAAAATTAATACTTATAACTTGACTGATAATATCATAAGGTTCATTTTCATTAATTTCGCTTACTACATTTTTTGATATATAATAAAATATTCTTTTTACAAAATCTATATTTCCAGATAATTGTATCTCTATAATTATTTTTTTATTATCTTTTGTCCTTGCTTTCACATCAAGAACAGATTCTTTGAGATTAATATTTTCAGGCAGATTATGAGGATTAATTATTTCCAAATTATGTATTTCCTCAAATTTTAAATCTTTAAGTACACAGTTTACTATATTTTCCAGTATATCTTCATTACCAAGAGATCCTAGAAGGTAACGCACAAAGTAATCGTTCATTCTGTTAATATTTCTCATAAAAAAATTATAACAAAAAGAATATAAAAGTAAATGTATTAATTTAAATTCTTACAATAATAATTTATTGAATTAAAACATATATTTATAAGCTTTATTCTTTACATTTTTACTTCTTACTATATAATGATAAAAAATATAAAAACAGGATTAAATTATGAATCTTAAAGAATATATGAATATAAGACTTGAAGAAATCAATAAAACATTGGAAACTATTTTTGAAAAAAGCAGTATTGAATTAGAAAATAGTTTTATAGAAATGTTAAAATATCCATTAGATGCAGGCGGAAAAAGATTAAGACCAATACTTACCTGTTTAGCATGCGAACTTTTCGGCGGAGATTATAAAAAAGCCATAATACCTGCTGTAGCATTAGAAATTATACATACATATTCTTTAGTTCATGATGATTTACCTGCTATGGATAATGATGATTTAAGGAGAGGAAAGCCTACTACTCATGTAAAATATGGAGAAGCTAATGCTATACTTGTAGGCGACGGACTTTTAACTCATGCATTCCAATTACTTTCAAAAGCAGATGTTAAAGACTCTACTTTAAGAGAATTACTGTTTGAATTAAGCTATGCCGCTGGTATTAATGGCATGGTTATGGGGCAATTCATAGATTTATATTACGAAGAAAAAGAAATTAACTTCGATATGCTTAAAATACTTCATGCCAAAAAAACTGGTGCTATGATAAGAGGAGCTATAAGACTAGGTGCTATTGCTTCTGAAAATATACAAGGAAAAGACATTGAAAGCATAACAAAATATGGCGAGGCTATAGGGCTTGCTTTCCAAATACAAGATGATATACTTGATGTTATTTCTGATAATGAAACTTTAGGTAAAACTGTTGGTAAAGATGAAAAAGAAGGAAAATTAACTTATGTAAAACAGTTCGGACTTGAAGGAGCTCAAAAAGAAGCCAGAAAAGTTATTGATAATGCTGTAAAATATTTAGATTCTTATACTGATAATGATGCTAAAAATATTTTAATAGAATTAGCTAACTATATAATAGAAAGAAAATCATAAAAATATAGTTAAAGAACTTAATAATACAATTGAGAATTATTTTTTAAATTCTGCATTTATAAAAAGCAGTTATTATATTTGTAACTATTTTCTTTAATTATTCTAAAAAATTTTATTTACATACCCCACCCTTCATATTTAGGGATATATTTAGAATTTTTACTTTTATTATATTTTCTGCTTTAATTGGAAATTATAACACCCACCCAAGTTTTATTTAAATTTAAAATATTTCTAACGCACGGTGAAAAAAATTTATAATATAGTAAAATTTGAATTAAAAATAAATCTATATTTTTAGCTTTATTCTGCGTGCGGAGAGAACATCATAAATTAAAAAAATTTTGGGCGGGCAGCTATAATAAGAGTAAAAAATAAAGAAGAAAAATAATATAAAAAATAGAAAAAAGCCAAAAGGATATAGGGCGGGCAAATGTAATGAAGCTATAAGTATATACAAAAAAATAATTATTGATAAAATGCATTTACTATTTATATAATTATTGGAAAATACAATGTTGAATACTCAAAGACTTATAATAAGAAAATTTAATATTGATGATACTGAAGCTTTATTCAGTATTTTATCTGATGAAGAAGTTAATAAACACCTTCCTTGGTTTCCTTTTAAAAGTTTGGAAGATACAAAAAATCATTTAGTAAATTTTTATTTAAAAACAAATGATAATAATAATTTTTACAGATACGCAGTCTGTTTAAAGGAAAATAATATACCTATAGGATATATACATTTTGAAAACAATAATGATAATAATGATTTTGGATACGGACTAAAAAAAGAGTATTGGAACAAAGGCATTATAACAGAGGCGGCAAAAACAGTTATAGAAGAACTTAAAAGAAATAATGTAAAATATATAACAGCCACACATGATAGAAATAATATTGCAAGCGGTGAAGTAATGAAAAAAATCGGTATGACTTATAAATATAGCTATGAAGAATTATGGCAGCCTAAAAATTTTTTAGTTGTATTTAGAATGTATCAATTAAATTTAGACAATAATAAGGAGAGAGTATATAAAGGATACTTGGAAAAGTACAGCAATCATTTTATAGAATATATCGAAATTGATTGATATAATAAAAAAATATGTTATGATATATTCATAACTAATTGTATAGGGATAATTTATGAGATTTATTATAGTAGTATTATTGTCTATTTTACTTATTGTTTCATGCTCTCAAAAAACTAATAATATTGAAGATGAAAATTCAAAAAGTACAGATGAAACATACGTAGAAAATAATATAGTTCAGGATATGCCTTTAGAAGAAGCAATACAAAAATATGAAGGAAACCCTTGTATAGATATAATAAAAGATTTGCTTTCTGTATCAGTAAATAATACTTTATCTTCAACTACAAATATAATAAACTCTGAAGATACAGAATATGATCTTAGCGTAACTTTTGATGAGGGTACAACTGCTTTAATGATAGCTTCTTATTATGGATATGCTGATTTAGTTAATGCCCTTATACAAAATAAAGCTGACGTTAATTTAAAAAATAAAAGAAATTATACGGCACTTTTATATGCCACAGATATATGGGCAAGACAGGGAATTGGAATATATGACAGTAATTTTAATGTAGTTGAGCTTTTAGTTATGAACCATGCAGACGTTAATGCTGTTAATAATTACGGCTGGAGTCCTTTATTCTTTGCTGCTGATAATTCTAATTCTGATGTGGTTACTTTTTTAGTTGATAATGGTGCCAATATAAATCTTGTTTCTGATGAAGGAATAACTCCTCTTTTAATAGCAAATGATATAGAATCCGTAAAAATATTATGTAAAACAACAAATATAAATAAAGCTAATAATTCAGGAATTACGCCTTTAATAGCATTTTCTATGAGGGATATATCTACAGAGGTAATAAATATTTTACTTGAAAATGGTGCTGATATAAATGTTGTTGATAAAGACGGAGAAACAGCACTTTCATATTCTATAGAAAACGGAAATTTTGAAATAGCTTTGATGCTTCTTAACAATAATGCTAACCCTAATTTAGCTAATAAAAAGGCGGCAGAACTTGCCAGTATTGCAAGAGAATTAGGCGATGAAGAAGTAGCATCTATACTAGATAAATATTAATTTATATAATAAATATTTTGACAAATTTAATTATTTTTATATAATTAATAATTATAATACTAAAAAAATTATAATATTGGAGTTTTATAATGTTTGATAATAATGTGCATTATATAAGAAAAGAACTAGAATCTATTTACAAAATTATAGTAGAGAATTTGGGAAAAGAATTATTAAATACTGAAATTAAACGCTTAGAGTATGAACCTAAAATGGATAGAATTAATATTAATAATTTCATATTTATAAGACTTACATTTGAAAATGAATACGACCACAAAGAATTATACTATGACATATATATAGAAGATGAAGACGGAAATGATGTTGAAAGAGCTTTGATTAGTGTAGAAAAACCTTTTACAAAAGTAGTAGATAAAATAGATTATTTAGTAAAACTTAATTATCAAGCTAATAACGATGATTAATATTTTTTTATTTGCAAAAGTTTAAAAAATAAGGGACTTAAAAATTAATTTAAGCCCCTTTTTTATTTAATATTAAAAAATAAAAAGAAAGACTAAAAATAGCCCCTCTTTTTTATTTAGTATATTATAAATTATAATGCTTTAGTAGATAATACAAACTTATCTTCAGGATCTATTCTTCCATTTATCGCATTTTCTAATTTTCTTCTTACTATATCCTCAGTATCACCATCAACTATATATAAAGTATTTCTATCTACTAAATAGTAACCTTCATATTCCATATCATATCCAAAACCATCTTTTTCAATATTTTTAACAATACATGCATTTCTGCTTTTTTTAGCATCTTGAACCTTAAGAGTTATATCAGCAACCCATTGCAATTGTGAATAATCATCTCTTCCGTCAATTCTTCCATTTTCATATTCTCTTTTTACCATTTCTGAATTTTCATTAAAGAATACAAATTCTTCTTCTGTTTCTAATCTTCCATCATCATAGTCTGATTCTGATTGATACCATACAGTAGAATATAATCTTTCTAATAGATTGTATTCTGTAGGAGTTTGAGTGCTTCCAGCATTGTTATTAGCAGCAACTGAAGCATTTACTGTTATAGATTTGTTAGCATCGCTGTCATTCCACTGAGATAATGGAGTTCCAGTTTTTACTGTTTTGTCATCGCTTGGTACATTAGATGTTAATGGTTTATCTCCTATTGTTGGAGCTTGTTTACTGTTACAAGAAACAGCTGCTATAGATGCTAATATAGTTAAAACAAGTATTATTTTTTTCATAAATTTACGACCTCTTTGTTTTTTATTTTGTTAGTATAAACATAACATAATTCACAATAAAAGTGTAAAAAAAAATTATAAAAATATATGAATTTAAAATTTTTTGTAAATTTGTTCATTTTGAAAGTATAAAATGTAATCTTTTTGTAAATATATTGTAATTGTTTTTTTATTTGTAATTAAATTTAATAATATTTTTGACAAAATTTTATATTATTCTATAATATAAGCACTATAATTTTATGAGGTATTTATTATGCTGCAGTATGCCGTTATAGGTGTTGGTACTTTAGGTAAAGCATTAATCAACAGACTTATGACAAAACCTTCTATTGAAGTATTCGCTATAGATAATGACATTAATGAAATAGAAGCTATAAAAAACAATGTAACTCAGGCTATGAGATTGGACTCTACTCAAAAAGAGGCTTTAGAGGCTATTGAAATAAATAAATTTGATGCGGTTATACTTACAATAGGTGAAGATATGATGACAAGTATATTAACTGCATTGCTTTTAAAAGAATTGAATGTAAAAAACATTATAGCAAGATATTCAAATGAAAAACATAAGGCAATACTTAGTATGATAGGCATAACGCATTTGGTAAGCCCTGAAGAATCTATGGGTATACATATTGCTGAACAGCTTGAAGTGGCAGATACTGTTTTACTTTATGATTTAACAGAGTATCATTCTATAGTAGAATTCCCTGTTCATGGAGGACTTGCAGGTAAAAACTTCAAAGAGCTTGATTTAAGAAAGAAATACAAAATCAATGTTGTTGCTATAAAAAAAGAAACTGTAGGTATATTAGGAGAAAAAAAGGTAATAGTTGATTGTACTCCTGATCCTGAAGAACCAATGGTTGAAGGCGATATACTTATTATAGCAGGACATGACAAAGATATAGAAAAAATGAATAAAAAGATGTCTGAATAATGATGAATACTCATATTGCTAAATTTTTTATAGTTATAGGCATTATTTTTATAATCATTGGCATATTATTTTTATTTAATATAAAAATTCCTTTCGGAAAACTTCCCGGAGATATAGTTATAAAAAGAGAAAATTTTACTTTCGCATTTCCTTTGATGACAAGTATTATAGCAAGTGTAGTTTTATCTTTTATAGTTTGGCTGATTTCTAAATTTTAAAAATATATTTTTTATTTATAACTAAACAAATATAATTTGTCAATTTTAGTTTTTCAATTTTATTGTTTATGGTGGCTTTGCCCCACTTCTTTTGCGACTGAAAGAAGTGCCTTTGGCGTGCCACAAAGAAGCTATATCCTCGACGGGGTCGGATACGCTTCGCGAAAG
>NZ_JAWLQI010000059.1:0-20655 GCF_036997785.1 Brachyspira pulli | reverse complement strand
AAAAATTATTGTAATAATATTAAAATCTTATATAATAAAAAAATCATATTAAATAAAGATAATTATATTATGGATATATTTTTTGAAGAATACGTTAAAATTAATAACATAGAACAATACTTTGTACACTACCCTAGAAAATCAAATACATCATTGATATTTCTTCATGGCGGACCCGGAGAATCAGAAAGCTATTTTCTATATAAAATGCATTCAATAACTCAAAATTATAATTTAATATATTATGATCAAAGAGGTGCAGGAAAAACCCAAATAAAAAATAAATCCTCAGAAAATGATATAAAAATTGAAACTCTATTAATAGATTTAAAACAAACAATAGAATATGTTAGAGAAAAATATAAATCTAAATATATTATATTGCTTGGTCATTCTTGGGGAAGCGTTTTAGGAATAGAGTTTATAAAAAAATTTCCTAATTTAGTTTCTGCTTATATTGGTATGGGACAAGTAGTAAATTTCAAAAAAGGTGAAAAAACAGGATTTGATTATTGTTATAATATAGTAAAAAATAGCGGAAATAAAAAATATATTGAAAAACTTGAAAAAATAAAAAATTATCCATTCAATATAAATAAAGATAATGTTTTTAATTTATTTAAAATATTCAGAGAAATACAATCAAAATATAAATTAGCAGGATACTATGAAGGAAATGATAAATTAAATAAAATCATAAAACAAAGTCCTTTATATTCTATGAAAAATATATTTACTTCTTCGCCTCTTAATTTAAATAAAAATATTATCTATTATTTAATAAATTATGATACAAGTAAATTCACAAATTTTAATATACCAATATTTTTTATATGCGGTGCTAATGATTGGCAGGTTCCTACTGTTGTTGTAAAAGAATATTATCAAACTATAAATGCACCTGATAAAGACTTATATGTAGTTGAAAATGCAGGACATCTTTTAAATATAGAAAACACCAAAGATTATAATATTATATTAGAAGGTATATGCAGCAGAGTAAGCGGAGAATAATTTATCAAACATTAAGACCTACATTTAATTTTTCATAACCTAATTTCTTTGATTCATCTAAATAATGTTTGCTCTTTTCTGTATACTCTTTCATCTTTTCAGCTGTTATAGTTGTAAGTTTAGAATATTCATCATAAACTAATGATAAATAATAATAACTTTCAGCAAGAACCGAATTTGATTTATTATTTTTTATAGACTGCAAGAAATTATATTCAGACTCTTTCAAATCTTTTACTTGCTTCTCTAATTTATATCTATAAAGAGATGCTATTCCATTATTATTCAATAAATAGAAATTATTTTTTTCTTTATTGAGTCCGTATTCAATATCCTTTTGTGCATTATCTAAACTTTTCACATCATTACTAATTTTATAATCTATCAAATAGAGCCAGCCTCTGTTTATATAAATCGAAGTATTATCTTTATCTATATCTAAAGCTTTATTATAATTATCTAAAGACATATTAAAATATTTTTTATCACGAGTGTTTTTATATTTTTCATTATAAAGATCAGAATATATTAAAAGAGTACTTAAATCATCTTTATTGTTATTATTTTGAACAACTTTATTATAATCATTTAAAGCTAAATTAAAATAATTTTCATTAGAAGTATAATGATACCTCTTTGTATAAAGTACAGACCTATCTTTCAAAGTATCTATATTGCTTTCTTCATGTAAATTATTAATGTCTATAATTTTATTGTAATCTTTTAAAGCAGCATCAAAATATTTATCATCAGAAGTTTCTTGATATTTTTTACTAAAAAGTAACGCCCTACTCTTTAATACTGCCACATTATCATTATTTGAATTCAATATCCTTGTGTATATACTAGCATTATCATCATTTCCATTTTCTACTTCTCTTAATGCCATAAGTGATAATTCATTAATATTTAAATTTTCATCATTATTGTTTTTATTTTTTTTAACTACATTCCAAAAAACGTTATCACCATTCCTATTATATTTATAATAATTATTGTTTTTAAGTACTAATTTATCACCATCATAATTAGTATCAACTAACTTATTTTCATTATCTGCCGGAACGCCTTCAGAATAAAAATTATTCTTTTTCTTAGAAGATATTTTATTATCATCTTCTTCTTTTTTATCTTCTTCTTTATTATCTTTTATTTCATCATTATAATTTATAATATTTTCATTATCAGCTCCAGAATCATTACCTTTAAATAGAAATGCCATTACTATTATAGTGGATAATGTACCTAAAAATATAATTCCTATGGTTTTCATATCCCAATTTAATATAGGGCTATTATTTATTAAAGAATTTAAACTGCTTACATGCGGAGCTATATATTCATCATATTTTACTTCCAAAAGATAATCTAAATTCTTTTTTATATTATTTCTATTTAAAATATCATTTTTATTGCTTATTGTACAGTTACTTGCAGCATAAGAAGAATTACTATAAACATTTGTAACACAATTAGTTTGAGGTATGCCATTTCTGTTATAAATCCAGAAACATATTCCTGTTATTATTGCCATAAGGAAAAGCAATGTTAACATAACACCATTAGATGAGGACTTTTCTTCTGGAAATTCATAATTATCTTCATTTCTTGTAAAATTATGCTCTTGCTCCATAAAAAAATCCCGATATTGATACGTTATATATCGGATTGCATAATCATAAAAAAAAAGAAATATGATAACTAGATGAAAATTTTTTTTAAATTTTATTATTTTCGTTATATTCTTTAATTATATTAATAATTTTTTCGTTATTAGTATTATAGGCATAATCTAAAGCACTATTTGATGTACTGTCAAGAACATTCATATCTATATCATAATTAAGCAAAATTTTAATTATATCAATATTTTCTCTTATAATAGCAAACATCAAAGCATTTTTACCATCATTACTTAGAATATTTATATCAGCACCTGCTTCAAGTAAAATAGCAGCAATATCTTTATGTCCATTAATAACAGATTGTATTAAAGCACTATATCCGAGATTATTTTTATAATTTATATCTATAGTATTTAATTCTATTATTTTATTTACTATATCCTTATTACCAGCAAAACATGCTTCTATAAGAATATTATTTCCATCATTATTAATTTGGTTTATATCAGCACCTGCTTCAAGTAAAATATTAAAAATATCTGAATGTCCATTAGAGGCTGAAGCCATAATAGGAGAATAACCAAAATTATTGGCAATATTAATATCAGCACCATATTTAATAAGTATCTCAACTATCTTTTTATGACCATTAAAAGCTGCAAGCATAATAGGCGTTATTTTATCGCTATCCAATAAATTAGGCTCTATTCCTTTTTTAAGGAGTTCTTTTACTCCGTCATAATTACCATGCTCAGAATATATAAAAAGTCTATCTTCATCTTTACTAAGATCATATTTATTGGCAGTATTATACTGTGAATATAAAAAAGCATTAATTGCTAATATAATAATAAATATATATTTTTTCATAATACCCCATTCGGTTATAAAATACAAATTATATATATAATATACGGATTTATATATAATTATGTTAATTATTTTTAAAATTAAATTCTAAAACATATTAAAATTACATATAAAAATATAATAAAATTGACAAAATACATATATATGTCATAATAAAAATATGGATATTATGGTTATTATATTTATACCAATATTTTTTGCTATGAATATTCTATTATTTGCTGTTCTTTACTATATATTAAAATCAATAAAATTTTTTTTGATTAAATTTTTTAATATAGACAAAAAATTATTAGATAAACTTCATATAATTTCATTTGTATCTATTAATATATTAATAAGTGCTTTTTTTCTCATCAGGCTTTTATATAATATAAACATTTATGGAATAGATTTAAATACATTCACAGATAAAGATAATCAAGTATATATTATAGATGTAATATTCACTTTTATTTTAATATTAGAAAGTATAATTATTTCTTTTATCTGTATATTTAAAAATAAAAAATTATTTAGAGATAGTTTTTAAATATTCTGCTGCTTCTTTTTGTTCTTTACGGATAGCAAATTCTAAAGCTCTTTCACCATCTTTATTTTTATGCTCTATATCTGCCCCATTTTCTATTAATAATTTAATTGTATCTATATCATTAATACCAGCAGCAAACATTAAAGGAGTTACAAGTTTGAAATTCTTAGCATTTACATCAGCACCAGCTTCAACTAATGCCTTAATAATATTATATTCTTTTGTAAGCGAAGCATAAAGCAAAGCTGAAAATAAAGGCTTATCTCTTAAATTTACATCTGCCCCAGAATCAATTAAATACTCAGCAATTTGACTCTGTTTTTCTGCACAAGCAAACATTAAAGCTGTTATTCCAGTTTTGCTTCTAGCATTTAAATTAGCACCATGTTCAACTAAAAGTTTTAATATGTCAAAATAACCTTTTTTGGCACAAATCATAAGTAATGTAAATTTAGTTTCTTCATCTCTTGAATCAACTAAATTGCTGTCAGAATCCAAACATTTTTTTACATTATCAAAATCATTATTTTTAACATATTCAACTATATTGCTCATCAATGCTAAATCCTATTTAATCATTATTGCCATTTATAAGATTCTACAAACATAGTAGATATTGATATACAAGCAACTGCCCAAATAAGGAAGAAAATAACATTTTGTATATCTATCATACCTTTAGTAAAATCAGAAAAATATGTTGTTATAGAAATAGCATTCAATAATTTGCTTGCTCCTGTAAACATTTCACTAAGCCAATTTATAATATAAGCAAATACTCCCATAGATACACCCAAAATAGCAGCTACTAATTGGCTTTTAGATATGCTTGTTGCTATAAGACCAAGTCCAAGTATAGCAGTACCAAGTAGGAATAAACCTAAATAACCGCTGAATATAACTCCTATATCTGGTTTTCCAAATACCATTAAAAGTATAGGATAAACAAAAGTCATAGCAAGCAATGAAACATATACAACTAATACAGATAAATATTTTCCTATAACATACTGAAGTGAAGTAATAGGTGCAGTCATTATAAGCTCAAAAGTACCAGATGCACGTTCTTCAGCTATAAGCTTCATACAAAGAATGGAAAGAAATAATATTGTGAAAAATCCAATATTATACATAGTGTTTTCCATAACTGCCAATCTGCTATAATAAACCTCTATAGTAAAAAAGTATCCTGTTAAAGCTAAGTATATAAATCCTAATATGTAATATAAAGGAGATACATAAAAGGATTGAATTTCTCTAGAAAATACAACATATATATTTCTCATTTTAACCCCTTGAAATTATTTATTATTCAGCACTTTGATTAGATGAATTAATTCCATCTCTAATATATTTAGACTTATCAAAATCTTCATTTTTCTTTTTATCAGTAAAGTAAATAAATACTTCTTCCAATGATCTTTCTTTGGCTCTGATTTCTAAAACGCCAAAACCATTATTAACTAAATGTTTAACTATGGCAGCTCTTGAGTCATTACCTCTTTCACATTCTATAATAATATCTCCATAAGCATTACATTCAGCCTGAATAACGCCTTTAACTTCTCTAACACATAAAAGAGCATCTTTATATCTTCCGTCTACTTTAAGCTCAATATTACCGCCTAATATCTCTCTATCCATAGCCATTTTCAAACCTTCAATGGTATCTTCAGCTATTAATTCTCCGCTGTCTATAATTAAAGCTCTTTCACAAGTATCTTCAACTTCACTTAATATATGTGTAGAAAGAATAACAGTTCTTGTTCCGCCTAAACTTTTTATTAATGATCTTACCTCTATTAACTGATTAGGGTCAAGTCCGCTTGTAGGTTCATCTAATATTAAAACTTCTGGATCATGTATTATAGCCTGAGCTATTCCAGTACGCTGTTTATAACCTTTAGATAAATGACCTATTATTCTATTTCTATATTTTGTAAGTCCTGTTATTTCTATAGTATTTTCCAAAGCTGTTTTTACATGCTTTCTTGGTATGCCTTTAAGTTTTGCACAGAATCTCAAATAATCTATAACTGTCATTTCAGTATATAAAGAAACATTTTCAGGCATGTACCCTATTCTTTTCTTTATTTCTATAGGATTGTCATATACCTCATAATCATCTAAATAAACATAACCACTTGTAGCAGGCAAATAGCCAGTAATTATACGCATCATAGTACTTTTACCAGCTCCATTAGGCCCTAAAAATCCAACTATCTCACCTTTATTTATGGTATAAGACACACCTTTAAGTGCTAGATACTCCCCATAATATTTAACTATATTATCAACTTTTATCATTAATAATCCTTAAAATATTTATTATAAAAATGAATGTAATATTATAACAACAAATTTTTTATTTATCAAGTTACAATTAATAATATATTATCGCAAAATAATGTTTTTCCATAATAAAAAATTATTTGAAATATCGATTAAATATGTTTAAAAATAAAAAAACCTATCAAATTCATGATAGGCTTTTTTATTAAAATAAAATTAATGTTTTTCTATTTTATTTATTATTGAGCTGTAGTTGTGTCAGTAGATTGAGTATTACCACCATTATCTCCGCCTGAAGCAGGTTTGATATTTTTGATAGCATCAACAGCAGCTTGTCTAACAGCAATAAAATATTGTTCATTTTGAGCTAAGTCAATTAAATCACTTAAAGCAGCTTGATCGCCTATTTTACCTAAAGCAACAGCAACTTCATAAACGATACCTTGAGTTTTAGCTAATCTTAATTGGAAAAGCAAAGCAGCTACGCCTTTATTGCTTCCTATTTCACCTAAAGCTTGAGCAGCAGCTATTATATTAGAAGTTTCTTGTTCTAAATATAACATTTGAGTTATATATTCTACAGAAGTTTCTGATTTAGCAGCTTTTGCAGCTTGTAAAGCTTGATATCTAACCATAGAATCAGAATTATGTGTAGTAGGTGCATTTAAACCATAGCTTACATATCTATTAATAGCTTCTAATAATGTTTCAGAATTAGCACCTTTTTCACTTAAAGCTTTGAAGCACATAGCTTTAACTTGTGGAGTACCGCCTTCTATAGCAGATATTAAAAGTTTTTCATCTTGATTTGCCAAAGCATCTACAAAATTCTGAGCTAAAGCTTCTCTTGGTTTATTACCAGTAGCACCTGATGTTTCAGTAGTAGTTGTTTCTTGAGCAAAAACAGATGATAAAGAAAATGCAAACATTAATGTTACGATAAATATTTTCTTGAGCATTATACAACCCCTTAATATATTAAGTTTTAATATAATACAATTATTATTCAATAATTGCAAGCAAATTTAATAAATTTATAAAAAATAATTATGTTCAAAAATAATACATATTAATTATCTTTTTATTTTACATAATAAATTCGAATAAATTTAAATATTTTTATAATTTTTTAATAATCTCTTGAAAAAAGGCGTATAATAATTATAATATAAGTATACATAATATAGTAAATAAAAAACTAATAATTACAGAGGATATTATGAAAAAAATATTAAATAATATTGATGATGTAATAGTTGAAGAACTTCAAGGGATGCAAAAAGCATATAACAACTTAATAAAAGTTAACTATGATCCTATATTTGTAACAAGGGCAAATAACACTGATAAAGTAGCTCTAGTTTCAGGAGGAGGATCAGGACATGAACCTTTACATGCTGGTTTTGTAGGGTATGGTATGCTTGATGCTGCTTGTCCTGGAGCAATATTTACTTCACCTACTCCAGACCAAATGGAAGAAGCAACAAAACAATTAAATAACAAAAAAGGTGTTGTATTTTTAGTAAAAAACTATACCGGCGATGTAATGAATTTTCAAATGGCTGAAGATTTATGCAAAGCTGAAGGTATAGATGTAAGAAGCATTGTAATAGACGATGATGTATCTGTGAAAGACAGTTTATATACTACAGGAAGACGCGGAGTTGGTGCTACAGTATTTTTTGAGAAGATTTGCGGTGCTTCTGCTGAAAGAGGCGACAGTATAGATAAAGTTTTAGAATATGCTAACTTCTGTAAAGAAAATGCACGTTCTATGGGTATGGCTTTAACTTCATGTACTGTACCTGCAGTTGGAAAACCTACATTTGATATATCTGATGAAGAAATTGAAATGGGAATAGGAATACATGGAGAACCAGGCAGAGAAAGAATAAAAATAATAACTTCTGCTAAAATAGCTGAAACTATGATGGAAGCAATATGTTCTGATATACCTTATAAAAATGGTGATGATGTAATTTGTATGGTTAATGGTATGGGAGCAACTCCTTTAATGGAACTTTATACATTATATAATGATGTTGCAAAAATAGCTGAGAAAAAAGGATTAAAAATTGTAAGAAATCTTGTTGGTAATTATGTTACTTCTATAGACATGGCGGGTGCTTCTATTAGTTTAATGAAAGTTAATGATGATATAATAAAATTATGGGATTACCCAGTTCATACTGCTGCTTTAAGATGGGGTATGTAATACAATTATTTTATTATTTAGCAAAAGGAAACTTTAATGTATAATAAAGAAAAAATAAAAGAATGGTTAATTAATTTATCTTTAGTATATGATGAAAATAAAGACTATTTAACAAAACTAGATTCTGATATTGGAGATGCTGATCATGGAATAAATATGAGCAGAGGATTCGGCTTTGTAAGAGAGGCTTTAAATAAAGATGATAATGGATCAATATCATCAATATTAAAACAAACTGCTACTACATTAATAAAAAATGTAGGCGGATCTTCAGGTCCTTTATATGGAACTTTCTTTCTTAATGCTAGTATAATTTCATCAAACAAAGAAGAATTATCATTAAACGATATAGCAGAAATATTTAATAAAGGAACTAATGCTATATGCACATTAGGTAAATCAAAAGCAGGTGAAAAAACTATGCTTGATACATTATTTCCAGCATTAAATACTATGAAAGAAAATGTTGATAATGCAGATGATTTCAAAAGCAAAGTGCTAATATCTGCTGAAAATGGCATGAAGTCTACTATAGATATGGTTGCTACTAAAGGCAGAGCTAGTTATTTAGGTGAGAGAAGTGTCGGACATCAAGATCCCGGAGCTACTTCTGCTTTTATGTTAATAAGAGAATTATTGAATGTTTTATAAAAATTAAAAAATTATTGATAAAGGAAATAATGTGGTTAGTTTAATATTTGTTTCACATAGTTATGATCTTGCTAAAGTTACAGTTGAATATATAAAAAAAGTTACTAATACTAATGTCCCTATATCTTTTTCAGGAGGAAGCGGAGATAATCATCAAGAACTAGGTACTGATGCTGTAGAAGTTTTTAATGCTATAGAAAGTGTCTATTCTGATGATGGTGTCATTATATTTTGTGATTTAGGAAGTGCTTTGATAAGTTCCGAATTAGCTTTGTCTATGCTTGATGAAGAAAAAACAAAAAATGTAAGAATGACTTCTGCTCCATTTATAGAAGGCGGTATTAATGCTGCTATACAATCATCTTTAGGAAAAAATATAGATGAAGTAATTAATGAATCATTAGAAAGTTTAGCTCCTAAAATATCTTATGTTAAAGATAAACTTGATTATACTTTCAATAATAATGATTTATTGGAAGATATAGAGTTTAAAGATTATGTGAAAGGTGAATATAAAATATTATTGGAAAATGGTTTTCATGCAAGACCAGTATTTATGTTTATCAATATAATAGCCAACTCTAAAAGTGTTGTATTTATATCAAATAAAACAAAGCATAAGCCTCCAGTATCTGCCGATAGTATAACTAAAGTAACTTTATTAAATATAGAATACGGTGATATAATGGAAATATATGCTAAAGGACCTGATGCGGAACAAATTTTGGAAAAATTTGAATATTTAGTTAATGGTAAATTTGAAACTAGACATAAAACACAATTAACAAAAAAAATAGAAAGCGATTTTGTTGTGGTTTCTGACGGATATGTAAGCGGAACAGCTACTTATATGTATTTTGGTATAAATGTAAAAAAAGAGTATATAAAAGATATAAAAGCTGAAAAAGAAAAATTTGAATCAGCAATAGAAAATGTTAAAAAAGATTTATTAGCACAGAAAACTATTATAGAACAAAAGAATCTTCAAAATAATGAATACTTAATATTTGAAACATATATATCAATGTTATTTGATGATTATGTATTAAAAGAAGTGTATGATCTTATAGAAAAAAAGAAATACTCTGCTGCTTATTCCTATAACAAAGTAATGCGAAATATATTCAAAAGTTTTGACTCTTTAGATGATGGATATATCAAAGAAAGAAAATATGATATAGAAGATATATTATATCAGGTATTAAAATATTTATTAGATGTAAAAATAAATATACCTACTGAAGATGATATTATTCTTATAGTTGATAATATATATGCTTCTATTGTAACAGAGATTGGGCAAAACATAAAAGGAGTAATATCTATTAATGGAAGCCCTATATCACATGCAGCTATTTTGTTAAAATCATTGAATATACCTTATGTTATATTTGCATCTGCTATGCAATTAAAGGGTAAAAAAATAGTTATTGATACAAAAAATGAAGAAGGAAAAGTTATCTATTTACAAAAATAGAAAATGATTCCTGTTTTACTATTAATAGTTTCTATTGTTTTAAAATAGAATCAGATATAAAAATTGGAAAAATAAATGAATAATATCAATACTATAATCATAGTTGTAATAGTTGCTGTTGTTATATTATGGCCTATTATAAAAAAAATTACAAAAAATATAAAAATAGAAAATTCTGATAGTATTCATATAGCATGCCTTTATGGGGATTTAACTAAAATTAAAAGACTTTTAGCTTCCGGTGCTAATATAAATTCAAAAGATTTTAGTAATAAAACCCCTTTAATGTATGCTGCTGAAGACGGAGCAGTAGATACAATAGATTTTCTAATAAAAAGCGGTGCCAATATAAATGATACAGATGTAAGAGGCGACTCAGCTTTGATTATAGCGGTAAAGAATAACAATATTAAAGCATCTGAACTTCTAATAGAAAGCGGTGCTGATTTAAATATAAAAAATGAAGATAATAAAGATGCATTTGAAATAGCAAAAGATTTGGGACATAAAGAAATTATTGAGTTTATAAGCCAAAAAAAGAAGTGATACCATTAAATAATAGCATCACTTCTCTATTCTTTCCAAAATTAATTATGATTGTCTGTTCTAGTAATATTAGTAGAGCCGCATATAGGACAATGGGATACTGAATCCTCTATTATATCATCGATTTGAGTTAAATCATCATCTTCTGATATGTTAATCTCTTGATCATCTACTGCCCAAAAATTAGAACAATCTTTGCAGTAAAAATGAATCAAATACTCTCTGTAGGTAGGATAATTTCCTTCTATTTTTCTGTATCCATCAATTATATTATGAGCCATACTCCCTCCAAATTTTGTTACTAAAAATAATTTAATAATTTTTAAAAAAAAGTCAATATATTATATATCGAATAATATATTGAATTATTAAATTTTTTTAAAAAAATTTTTAAAAAACTTATACAAAAATCAATTATATCAAATTTTTATTACATATCTTAAAATAATATACACAAAAATGTAAAATAATAATTTTTTTCTATAATAATTTTACATTCAATCACAAAATATGTTTTATAGTATATAAAAAGTATTAGAGGAGCGAAAGCATGGTAAAAAATATTAAATTTTTCATCTCTATAGTATCTTTAATGATATTTTCAAACATTATGTTAATGGCAGAAGATATGCCTATTCAAGCAAATCAATTGCCAAAACCAGCTCAAACTTTCATTAGTGCAAATTTTGCAAATGACCCTGTTGTATATGCTGAACAAGACAGAAACAGTTTTAAAGTTGAATTACAAAGCGGTGTTGAAATTGATTTCGACAAAAGCGGTAATTGGACAGATGTAACTTCTGAACGCTCTCCTTTACCTACAAACTTTATGCCTGCTGCTGTAGTAAAAGGTATACAATCTAAATATCCTCAAGTGCCTATATTAGAAATCAGCAAAGAATATAGCGGATATAAAGTAAAATTAGGAAATAATAGAGAAGTTTATCTTGATAATAACGGTAAAATAACTGGAGATAAATTAGACTAATACATAATTCATAAAAAATAAAAAAGCTGGTATTTTATATGCCAGCTTTTTTATTGCATAACAACAATTTATTTATATAATTTAATATTTTATTTGCTTCTTATATAAAAACATTTATAAATTAATTTAATATAAAATAAATAATCAAAATATATTTATAAAGATAAAATAAATCATTTAAAAGTATTTCTGTTTTTAGAAATAAGCAAAGAATATAGCGGATATAAAGTAAAATTAGGAAATAACAGAAAAGTTTATGTTGATAACAATGGTAAAATAATTGTAGATAAATTAGACTGATTAAAGAATCGATATAATTAGTAAAAAGGGCCTGTGATAATTTTTACAAGCCCTTTATTTTTATTTAACTTATTATTTTTTATTTTATGCTAGGATCAAAAACAGTATCTTCATTTAACAGATGTTTATATTCTGTAAGGTAATAAGCTATAAGTTCATTAACCTGTTTTTCATATTTATTTTTTAAGGCTGGCCCCCAAGTAGGGTTCCATAATATTTCATCTATAATTTTATTTACTATACCGTCAAGAGTATAAGGAACTGCATATTGTCCTTCATGAGCAAAACCTATATTATGCATATGTTCATGGAACATTAAAGATGCTGTATTGGCATAAGTTTGACTTTGCATATAAATATAATAATCTCCAAATAAAACATCATTTAAAGTGCCCCAATTACCTGTGCTGAATCCTATCCATTCTCCTATAGGTATTTCATTTTCTGGCTGAAGTCCGTAACGAAGATATCTTGATTTACCTACTGGTCCAACTCCAGTACCAGCTGGCACTCCTACTCTTTTTTTATATCCAAAATCATATTTAAGCGAACGAACACAATCAATAACTCTTTGAGCATCATATTTATCTCCTTTTTTAAGATTATGTCCATTATAGCTGTCATTTACAGAAGAACCTAATTGGGATTCTGCGGCCTTTACACGTTCAGCAAACTCATCAGAATTAACTGCAACTCTAATAAGAGCCATACATACCAACATATATTTTTTTTTCATCTACTGTAATGGTAGTATATTTATCTACACGGCTGTCTATCTCAAAACTTTCTATACCAACCTGCCAATAAGGATATTTTTTATCAATAGTTTCTCTGCTGAAATCATCAGGCTTTAATACCCCATTTTGGCATCCAAGAACTGATAAGAGCAGTAAAACAAAAACAAATAATTTTTTCATCATAAAAACTCACTTCTATAAATTATTTTATACCAGGATCAAAAATAGTATCTTCATTGAATAAATGTTTATATTCAGTGTAATAATAAGCTGTAAGCTCATCTAACTGTCTAGCGTATTTATCTTTCAAATTTCCATACAATATTCTTTCTATTAGTTTCTGCACAACATCTTGAAGTCCGTAAGGTACATTACTATTCTGATTAATAGTAGCATGAGTAAATCCAATATTATGCATATGTTCATGAAACATTAATCCGGAAAAAGAAGCATACCCATACAAACTATTACCAGACCATTGTATCCAATTGGCATTTTCAAATCCTACCCAATCAGCAGTTGGTATTTGATCTAATGGCTGACCTCCGCAGTACCTTGCATATCTTGAAACTCCTACAGTACCTAAGCCTGCCCCACCTGTTGAAAGTTTTTCATAAGTAAAATTATACTTTACTGTACGCACTACTTCTGTCAATATGTCAGGATCGTATGTTTCTCCTGCTTTAATGCTGAAATTTCCATAAGAATAATTACCTCCAGCTGTTAAAGCTCCTTTGGCTCTTACTTCTGTTGGAAATTCTTCAGAATTTAAAGCTGTTCTGATTAATGCCATACATCTCAATATAAAACGTTTTTCTTCAACTGTTATTGTAGTATAAGATTTTAAATTATTAGCAATTTGGAAATGACCAACTCCAACCTGCCAATAAGGATATTTTTTGTCTATTTCTTCTTTACTATAATCATCTGGTTTCAATACATTATTATTACAGCCTAAAACGGACAACAACAATAAACTAAATATAAATAATTTTTTTAGCATGTCTTCCTCCTTATCAATTAATTATTAGGCAATATCTTCACACCAACTTGAAAACCTATATCGAAACTAGATATTGTCTGCTTTGTCATTTTAGCAATACTTTGATCATTAATAGTAGGTCTTTTTAATGACATACCAAAATCTCCGCCAATATATCCGCCTAATGCTAATTCAAATTTTTTATCTGTATAGATAGAATAATCTACTGAAAATTTAAGATAAGGTATTACAGGAACATTAAATACATCTTTCATTTGAGATACATTGTAATGCTCTATATTTCTAGTGATATTATCTTTACTGTAATCTGTATAAGACGACATAACTTTAGCATAAAGAGGAATTTTTAATCCGAAATTCAATCCAAATGAAAATTTCTTCCAATTAAATTTAGGATATATACCCAAAGCCATACTTTCAAACATATACATATAGTTATTTTGATAGTTTTTATCGGAACTTTTTCTATAATAAGAAAATTCATCATGTGTATATCCCAATTCTCCAAGTACACTAATACTCATATCTTTGTTTATTTGAAATCTATACCCTATATGAAATAAAACACCAGAATCAAATCCAGCACCTGAACGTCTATCTGATTGCTTTACTGCTGCTTCAAAATTTTTTTCCTGCTGAGTAGTAGCATTTTTATTAGTTAGGCTATAACTATTTAGACCTACTCCCATTCCTAAAGGAACAAATATTCCTATTTCTATACCGCTTTTAGCAAATACAACACTTGTAGAAGCCAACAGTATTATTATAAATATATTAAATAATCTTTTCATAATATTCTCTGTTTATTACTTTACCTTTCACTAATTCATAGGTCTTATTTTAGTACCTATTAGAATTCCTAAATCAATACTAGCTATATTTTCTATAGGGTTATTAACTTGATTATTACCCTTACTTTTATCATTATATTTTAAAGCAAAATCATAATCAAAATATGCTCCTACAACAAAATCAAATTTCTTAGATGTATATACCGCATAGTCAAATGTTAATTTTAAATATGGTATGATATTAGAAGAAAAATAATTTTTATAATTTTTCGTATCTAACATTTTTATTGTTTCTGTAGAATATCCTAAAAGTTTATTATAGCTTGAATTGTTTAATGTACCGCTTACAAAAATTTTCATTCCGAAACCAAAACCAAATGAAAATCTTCTATAATTAATTTTAGGCAATACACCTATAACAATACTATTAAAATTATAATATCTATAATTCTGCATTTTTAAAGCTAAAGAATCTTCATTACTGTCTTTACCTCTATAATTGAAAGTATCTCTGCTGTATCCGAACTCTCCCATAAAACTAAAACTAATATCTCTATTAAGTTCTAATCTGTACCCTGCCTGAAATAAAAAACCTGCCTCAAGTCCAGCTTGAGAAGTCATTGTATTATTACTTATATAAGTGTTGTATTTATTTAGTTCATCTTTAGTAAAAGTTGAAAGAGGATCATTATAATAATGAATTCCTACACCTATACCAACAGGAACAAAAACACCTAATTCTAATCCGCTTTTAGCAAACGAAATAGAAGTAAAAGCAAATAATATTAATAATATTTTTACCGCTTTCATCTTGCTCCTTATTTTTGATTTATAAAATTCATATTAACATAATTAGATATATTATACAAGTATTACATATCAATACATGTACAATAAAGCATCATAAATTAATTTAAAAAAAATAATAAAAAAATAAATTGTATAAAATAAAATATGTTATATAATTTCATGTAACATATTTTAATTTCGGATAATAACATGAAAACCAATATATTAAAAAATAATATCTTCTATTTGTTCTCTTTGATATTAATAATATTACTTTATTATACTATAACACAATTACTTTTCCCAATGTTTTCAGTAAATAAAATGAATTTCAGCATTATAGATATACTCTATGCATACGTATTTTCAATAATATCATACATACTTTCAAATAAGAACAAATTAACTTCGTACATATTTATAATAGTTGTTGTGTTTTCATTTTTTGCAATAGAACCGCTTTGCATAACAATAGATGCTAAACCATTATTTTTTACAGATATGCCGGATCTTTATCCATCTCTTATAGAGGTACTTCCTTTATATATGCAAATAATAACAATAACTGCAACAATACTTTATTTCGCACTTTTACTTGCTTATGCTTTATACTTTATATACAGAATTTATAAAATATATAAAGTAAATATTAAAAAAGGCATTATTATGGCTTTAGTAGTTATAGCAACAACATATATATCATTCTTCAGACCTGTAAAAATGAATTCTATATATGCAGATTATACAGAAATAGCAAATAAGTACGGAATAATAAATACTATAAGCTATAGAATATCTTATGATGAATCTATTAAAATAAAAGCAAATAAACAAAATGTTGAAGAAGCTGTAAAATTATTAAGAGATAAACAAGATAAAAGAGATATATCAAATTTAATACTTCCTTATGATACAGATAAAAAAAGAGATGTATTTATAATATTTATGGAATCTTTTTATGATTATTCACATTTTATTTCTTTAATAGATAAAGACCCTTTCCCAAAAGAGTATAGAGAATGGGCAAGCAATTCTACTAAAGTTGGCCCTAATGATACTTACGGAAGTTTATTTGCAAGAACATCAGGACTTATAGGAAGTTCTCCATTATTTCCTAAAAAACAAAAAACTCCTATATACTCTACTTTGCCATATTTAATGAAAGATAACGGATATCATACAATAGGATTAGAAGAACATACTGTAACTTATTATCTTGATAAATTGCTTCCAAACATTGGAATGGAAGAAGTAGTTTTTAATTTAGGACTTACAAATATTAAAAATTATATAAAAACAAATAACAGCAACAAACCAATATTTGTATCCGGATTTACATATTTAGGACATGCTGGAAGCTATGTTGAAAATGATTTAGATGTATTTGAAAATAATAAAAGATTAATCGATAAAATTAGTAAAAAAGATGTAAAACTTTTTGTTGAAACTATGGAAAACTCAGCATTACAAGCTCAAGATATATTAGATACTAGAGATATAATATTAGAAAAATATCCTGATGCTATTATAATATTTAAACATGATCACTTATACCCTTATTTAAAAAATATGATTCATAATTCAAATATAGATGATGATATAAAAACATCTTTCTTTAATAGTTATACAATTTCTCCAATGCTTATATGGAATGGTACTAATGGAGCATATAAATTTGAAGAAGATGGTTTTGCTCCGGAAAATATACCTTTATTTGTAGCTGTTAATACAAAAGCAAATTATACAAATTCTATAGTATCACTTTTATACAAAGATAAAACAGACGGAATAATTAGATTCTATAATGGTTTCTATACAAATGATAATGGTACAATAAAGAAAATAGAGGTAAGCAAAGAAAGTGAATCATATAAAGAAAATGATGCACAAAGAATATTAGCTGAAGATCTTTTAAGAGGGAAAAAATATTTTCATGCTTCTATAAATAAATAAAATTAAATCACTATGCTTGAATATTATTTTCTGATGAAAGTATCATAGTAATAATACCTACTATGCTTCCAGTTATTAAAGATAATACAAAAACAGGTACTATCAAAAAACTAATATCAGGCAAACTAAATAAATATTTTGATAAAAAGGCTTGAGATAAATTGCTTATAAGTGAACCTGCCAAACTTATGCCAAAAATAGAAAATGTATTTTTTAAATAGCTCATTAATTTCATTATGATAATAGAAGTTATTCCTCCGCATAAACCTAAATAAAATGGAGGCGTAAATATATAAGCAAAAACAATAGCAACCGATATATTTTTTATCAATATAAGAAGTATAAGCTCTCTAAATTTAAAAACATCTATTACCATCAAAACTATAATAAAAGAAAAACCTATTCTAAAATAAGGTACTGGTCTTGGGAACATATTTTCAACTGCCGCAATAAATGATGACAAAAAAGCAAAAAATATTATGTCGTATATTCTTCTTTTGCCTGTATGTGATTTTATACTATCAAAAAAATTCATAAAATATCCCTACTGAACAATAGAATCTATTTCTATATTATCCTCAACGTTTTTCTCAAATCTTATCGATATACCATTAGGCATACATATTATAGGAGCATTTTTTAACACTCCTGCCTTTATACATAATTTATCCCTACAGCAAGAATCTGTAAACATGATTTGACCATTACTAATAGATATTTTTGATTCGCCTAATATGCCTTGCACTATAATTTCTCTGTCTGTATTTAAATCGTATCTCAATGACTTATTATAAGAATCTATTATTACTTTACTGCTTTTATTTGAAATTAAAGTTTTAGCATAAAAAAATGAAAACAATATTATAAAGATAAATATAATTATATCCCCATATTTTAACTTTCTCATCAGTTTATTATATTACCTATTAATTTGTTGATTCATTATTTGTTATTGAATTATCATTTGTAATTACAATATTATTAGTTACTGTATTTGTTATAATATTGTTAGTTATTATATTATTGGTTATAATGTTATTAGTTTCAATATCTTTAATAATACTAGCATTTTCTCTATCGATAACTTCTATATCAAAATATGAAGGTTCTATTTTTACAAGTTTTGTATGAATAGGTATATTAGCTTCAACTGATATATTTGAATACATACCGGCATTAGTTATATCTTTTAAATCAATAGATAATACTATATCATTAGCAGATACATTTGTAAGCAATACCTTATTAGCCTCTAAAACAACTTTATTAATAATAAATGCTTTATCAGTATTAATATTAAATTTACTGTTTAAGTTATCTATATTAATAGCAATATCATTAAATTCAACTCTTTCAACATCTTTATTAAAAATAACATTTACATTAACTCTTGATACATCTGCTTTAATATTTTTAGGCAAATTCAATCTTGATATAGTACTATAATCCAAATACCTATCAGTTAAATCAAGATTATAAGTCTTTATTTCGTCTATAGCTGATATAATAGTTTTAGGGCCTGATATAATTGTATTAGAAGGATTTACAACTATATTATCAACACTTAAACCTAAAGAAGCAACTCCAATTGTAGGAACTTCTATAGGTACAGTTTTATAAGCTAATTCATCTAATACTATAGGTATTTTATTAGGAGAAACTGATATATTCATTTTACTATAATCTATATCTCCGTCTAAATAAACCTCATAAGTATTGCTTCCTATAACAGCATTAGTAAGATCTATATAAGCATTAAATTCTGTAGGAAGTTCATAAACATTATCTTTAAAACCCTTCAATGTTACAGTGATAGTTTCAGGTACATGATTTGCAATTAATAATCTTGAAGGTATATTTTTTATTTGTACTTTAGTAATATAATCTTTTGTATACTCTTTTTGATATCTTACAAATAAAAATAATAAAAATGACATAAGTAAACAAAGCATTTTTATCCAAAATCTATTCGTTATATGACTTAACGCTTTTTTATAATCAAACTTCTTTGAATTTAGCTTTTTTTTGTCATTCATTTTTTTATCTCTAAAAGTTCTCCAAGTCTTTCATCTAATTTTTCTCTGCTTAAATTATATTCTAATATCCCATTATGAACTATGGATACACATTGAGTTTCCTCTGAAACAACAACTACAACAGCATCTGTCTGCTCTGAAACACCTAAAGCTGCTCTATGTCTTGTACCAAGTCTCCTGTTCTTTATTTTTGGTTCTATTTCAGTAAGAGGCAAATATGCACTTGCCGCTGCTATTCTATTTTCCATTATAATAGCTGCTCCATCATGTATAGGGTTATTTTTAAAGAATATTGATTCTATAAGCTCTATAGATATATCAGCATTCAATTTTACAGCCCTATCCACTAAAGAATGAAGCGATATATTCCTTTGAAATACTATTAAGGCACCATAACCTTTATATGATAAATTAAAAGTGGCACTTAATATTTTTTGAATTTGATCTTCATCATATCTAAATGATTTCTTTAAAAAGGCTCTTCCGCCTAATATTCTAAGTCCATGTTTTATTTCCGCTTGAAACAACACAACTATTGCAATAAGTCCGACTTGGAAAAATTTATCAAATATCCATGATAATGTTGAAAGTCCGAATATTTTAGCCAATATAGTTATGAAGAAAAGTATTATAAAACCAACTGCAATACTATATGCTCTTGTATTGTACATTAACATATATATTATATAGAACAATACTGCAACCAATACTATATCAAGACCATAGAAGAAATATCGCCAGTTTGAAGTTGTTATAAAATTATTAATATTATAAAACATATTTTTTTATTCTATCATAAATACAAAGATTTGTAAATATAGTATATAAATTAATAT
>NZ_JAWLQI010000058.1:0-21124 GCF_036997785.1 Brachyspira pulli | reverse complement strand
CAGTCCGCTCATATCAGTGATTAAACTTGTATCAATATCACCCAAATATATATTTTCATCTTGAACTAACTTTTGCAATTCTTCTTTTGTCTGAGGTTTGTATTTATGCATAATAATTTCTCCTATTTTTTATATATAATAAATAAAAATCAATTAAAAATATTTATATATTATTTATCATATTTAGAACTTCATCTTTATCTTTTATATTTTACATTTTCACATTTTATAGGATTAGGATTTAATAATACCCACTTAACAGCACTCATCTGCAGTTTAGCTATTTCATTTTCAGATTTTTCGGTTATGTTTTTAGATAATTCCTTTAAGTCATCTATATATTTTTCTTCTAAAGCATTGTAAGAAGACATATATTCTATAAAAGAATTAAGCATAATTCTATAATCTTTATTCCAATTTATAGCCCCATTATCAAGTATTTCATAACTCATTTTTCCGCTTATTCTTATAACTTCCCCTTGCAATGTAGAAGCATGTCCTTTTCCCGAAACAAGTAAATTCCATAATTCCTTATGAATACTCTGCCATTTTTTAGAAGTTGGAATTATTGGAGAAACTCCATCATAAACTATTTTTTTTGGTACTGCTTCAACATCAAATAAATTATAAAGTTTTGTTAATGCTTTATCCAAATCATCAATTAAATCTTTATTTATATCAGCTCTATAAAATTCAAAATTCTTCCCGATATTTGTAACATATTTTTTTATTTTTTCTTTATTTTCTATCTTCAAACCAGCATTTAATAAAATCTCCGATATTTTTACAGTATCAATAATATCTGCATTTCGGCATATTTTAAGTATAGTTTCTAATATATTAGAACCGCTTTTATCTTTAGTGTTAATATTAGGATTATATTTTAATAATTTTTCTATATTATCTGTTCTAAAAAGATAGGCTGCATAATGTAAATGTGTTTGTCCCTCATAATTTTTAGCTTCTATATCCGCACCTAATTCCATAATTAAATCTATATTATTTTTTATAGAAGCAGAATGATGATGCAAAGGTGTATTTTTATATATATCCTTATAATTAATATCAGCACCTCTTTCTATTAAATACCTTGCAATTTCTTCATTAATTTCAGGAAAAGATAATGCATTACATTTTGAATAATCACCATAAGCATTTACATCGCATTTATCTAATTCTTTTTTTATTTTTTCAATATCATTTTCTTCTAATAATTCTTGAAAATTTTTAGGCAATGTTTTTTTCATAATTATTCCTCTTAATTAGTATTATATAATATCAAATTATAATTAAAATAATATAACATATTTAATACTAAACTAAATCATTTTATTTTTGATTTTTGTTTATATCCATTTAAAATATTTTCTTTATCTTCAATCAATTCTTTTAATTCATCATAATAAGTATTCTCAAGTTTTTTAATAAAATCTTTAAGTTTATTATATTTAAGAACTTCTTTATATACTTCTTTTATATCGCAATTCTCAAGCATATTTAAAAGTTTTTTCTTATAATTGCCTCTTGCCGAAAAATAAACATTCAATATTGACTTCATATTATTATAAGAACTTGAAAAAATATCCTGAACATCGCAAGATTTATTAATAGTCCAATTATCTATTGACTGGTTAAAACTATCAGCATCTTTAAACATGTTCATCATATTTGTAACATTAAAAGTATTCCAATCATTAAGAGGCTGATTAAATTTATTTGCAAAGTTAAACATATAACTAGTATCTGTTGCATTAGAAATATTCCATTTATTTAAAGGCTGATTGAAATTAATACATGCATAAAAAACATAACGCATATCTTTCACATTAGATACATTCCAATTCTCTATATTTTGATTAAAGTTTTTACATCCATAGAATATACAATATAAAGTTTCTGCATTTGAAGTATTCCAGTTTGCCAAAGGCTGATTAAAATTAAGGCAATTATAAAACATAAAAGAAAAATTTGTTATATTAGAAGTATCCCATTGTTCTATATTTTGATTAAATATCGAACAATTTCCAAACATAGCCTGAACATTGTTAACATTAGAAATATTCCATTTATCAATAGGCTGATTAAAATTAACACACTCCCAAAACATATATGACATATTTTCTACATTTGAAACGTCCCAACATTCTATGCCTTCAAAATCTTTCATTGAACTCTCATAAAAAAGATTACTCATATCCGTAATTAAACTTGTATCTATATTACCCAAATATATATTTTCATCTTGTACTAATTTAATTAATTCTTCTTTTGTTTGAGGTTTATATTTCATAATACTATTTTCCTGACAATAATTTAAATAATTTTATATTCTTTTATATATTTTGCAATTTTTGATATTTTTAATATTCTAATATATAATATAGAAATGTTAATAAGACAAGCAACTACAAAAGATACATTATCTATATTATCAATATACTCTCAATATATTGATACCCCTATAACCTTTGAATACGATCTTCCAACAGAAAAAGAATTCAAAGAAAGAATAGAAAATATTCTTAAAACATATCCATATTTAGTATGTGAAGATAATAATAAAATAATAGGATACTGTTATGCACATAAATTTATGGAAAGAGAAGCATATAAGTGGAATGCAGAATTATCTATATATTTAGATAAAGAAAATAGATCTAAAGGAGTTGGAAAAAAATTATATTCAGCATTGATTGATATACTAAAATATCAAGGAATAAAAAATCTTTATTCAAAAGTTACATTTCCTAATATGCAAAGCGAAAAACTCCATAATCATTTCGGATTTAAAAATGTTGGTATACTTCATAATGTAGGCTATAAATGCGGAAAATGGCATGATATAATTATATTTGAAAAAAATATTTCTTCATATTGTGATTATCCAACAGATATTATTCCAATAAAAGAAATTTCAAATGAAACAATTCTTAATATTATAGAAAATGCTAAACAGTAAATATAGTAAATAAGGAGATAGCAGTATGGAAAAAATAAAATTAACAGAAGAAGAAAAAAATGTCATTATTTTCAAAGGCACAGAATATCCTTTCACAGGAGAATACAATAATTTTTTTGAAGAAGGAGTATACTGCTGCAAACAATGCGGTGCAGAATTATATCGTTCAGAAGATAAATTTAAATCACATTGCGGCTGGCCTAGTTTTGATGATGAGATAAAAGGAGCTGTAAGAAGATCACTAGACGAAGACGGATATAGAATAGAGATAACCTGCAGTAATTGCGGCGGACATTTAGGTCATGTATTTCAAGGAGAACATCTTACTGAAAAAAATACAAGACATTGCGTAAACTCTATATCATTAATATTTAAACCTAAAAAATAATTTAATATGTAAAAAATAGGACTTATATAAATATATATAAGTCCTCTAAAATATTAAATTTTATTAATTATTTATCTTTTTTGAATTTTTGATACTCATTATATAAAACAGAGACAGTGCCGCTTAAAGCTAGTACACCTATAATGTTAGGAATAACCATCATAGCATTGAAACAGTCAGCTAAAGACCATACTAAATCAACTTTTAAAGTAGAACCTATGAATATAAATATTATAGCAAGTAAAGAATATACTCTTACTGCTTTTTCACCAAATAAATATCTTATATTTTGTTCGCCGAAGAAATACCAAGCAATGATTGTAGAGAATGCAAAGAAAAATAAAGATATTGCTACAAACATAACACCTACAGTTCCAAATTTAGTTTTGAAAGATTCCTGTGCCAAACCTATACCTTTAAGTGTTTCTGGAATAGTAGCCTGAGTCACATTACTATTATATACTTGATCCAAAACTCCAGAAGTAAGCATTACTAAAGCAGTTAAAGTTACTATCATAAATACTGCCAATACCCCCATTATAGCAACTGCACCTTGCTCACATGGGTGTTCAACATCAGCTAAAGCATGAGCATGAGGAGTAGAACCCATACCAGCCTCATTAGAGAATAAACCTCTTGCAATACCTAAACGTACAGCATTCATTACAGCTATACCTATAGTACCTCCTACTACAGCCTCAGGATTAAAAGCACCTACAAATATCATTTGGAAAGCATGAGGGATTTTACTTGCATTAAGAATTAGGAAAATAACAGCACCTAATATATATAATACCCCCATTATAGGAACTATTTTTTCTGTAGTTTTAGCTATTCTTCCTATTCCGCCTAAAAATATAAATCCTGAAAGTACAGCAACTACTACGCCTACAATAATTTTGTTAACACCAAAAGCATTATTAAAAGCAACGCCTATAGAGTTTGACTGAACCATATTACCCATAAATCCTAAAGCAAGTATTATCAATATAGAAAATAATCCTGCTAAAAATTTACCGAAACTATTTTTGAATGCCTGCTTTAAATAATATGAAGGACCGCCTATCCATTTACCTTCTTTAGTTTTTTCTCTAAAACGGATAGCCAAACTAGCTTCAGCAAATATGGTAGCCATACCTAAGAATGAAGATACCCACAACCAAAATACAGCTCCAGGACCTCCTGCTAATAAAGCTGTAGCTGTACCTGTTAAATTTCCAGTACCAACCTGACCTGCTATAGAAGTAGCCAATGATTGAAAAGAACTGATTTTTCCCTCTTCTGCACCGCCTGATTTTTTTTCCGACTTTTTGAAACTGCGTTTAACACTATAAATAAATTCTCTTACCTGAACAAATTTCAATCTGAAAGTAAGAAATAGACCTGTACCTACTAGTAATATAATTAGTAAAGGATCCCATAAAAAACCAGCAACCTTATTAACTATTACTAATAATTGATCATTAAATTGTTCAAATGTCATAATTTTCTCCTCTTTTTTTAATTTGACAATAATAAAATTTTCATTATATTTTCTTACATATAATGAAATGAATTGGTAAAACTTACACTAATTAAATTTAATCAGTAATTACTAATTAATATCTATGTAGGATAAGTAATAAAATAAACTAAACGCATAATAAACTCCTATGATTTTTAATATATTAATGAAAATAAAAAATGGAAACACTAGATATTATTATCTAATATCTAATGTTTCCATAATTTGCAAAATTAGTAAAAAAAGTTACTATAATTGTAATTAGTCTTTATGATGGACAATCTTAACCTAAGATATAAATCCACCTTTTCTCAAAATATTTTCTGCATTTTCTTTATTCTTATCACTTACTAATATGATAGGCCCAGTACAACCCATACCAGACTCAGCATATATACCATTTTCCATTACTAATTCTACAGCTGCGTCTAAATCCATTACTTCTACACCAGGAATTTGTGCAGTTACAACTTCTTTAGCAACAGTAGGTTTAGCTTTTTCAGCACCTGAAGAAGCATTAGCTTTAGGTTTTAAACTTTCTAATATAGCATCAAAACCATACTTTTTAACTTCTTCTTCTTCTTTGTTCACTACATCTATCAAATTACCGCTGATACACTGATAAGCATATTCTATAGCACCAGCAATAACATTAGAACCAGAAGCTCTTGAAATAATGAATATAGGAGTTTTGAAACCAAATCCTATACCAGGACCATAACCATATCCTATAGCTTCATAGCTTCCGCCGCTATTGAAAGATGAGAACATTTTTATAAGAATGTTTCCTGTAAGAGAATCACAAACTATAACATCAACAGCACCAGTAATAAGGTCATTACCTCTTAATACAGCACCGCCGTCAGCACGATTTGAAGCACCGAATTTAATATTGTAGCCATTAGAAGCAAGTTCTTTTAAAGCTCTTTCTACAGTACGAGCAGAGTCAATATTTAATATACCAACTGTAGGCTCTTTAATACCGCAAGCTTTAGCTGTTATGATACCATAAATAGCATTTTTGAACATAGCTTGATCTCTAACAGTAGCTGAAGTACCTGTAGTAGTAGCAATATATGTTTCTTTACCATTAGCTTGAGATATAACTCTACCAACAGTAGATACACCTATAGGGAAAGGATAATGCATAGTAACGCAAGCATCTAACTCGCCTTTAGCAAGCATTTCTTCCATTAGTTTATGAGCTTTTTCATCGCAATCAGTTTCTATTGTTTGTAAACCAGTAGAATTTTTCTCACCAATCAAAACAACTTCAACATTTTTGTTTCTGCTCATAGCTATGACACCGCCAAGAGATACAGCCTCTGCACCATGTTCAGAACCTCTATTTGTAATACCAATACGTACTTTTTTACCAAATTGACCAGTTTCTAAAGCATTAGCAAGTGAAAGGAAAGTCTCTCCTATCATAGACTTTATAGCTGAATTAGAAGCATCACTCATCTAATACCTCCTTACTCACCTAACATAGTTTTAGCGAAATCTCTCATAGCATTAGCAATAAGTTTATTAACTTCTTCTTTTGAAACACCATCGCCAGTGCCTTTATCACCATTATTTTTCTCTATAATAACAGATATACCGTCAAATAAATTAGTCATTCTTCCTAAGAATAATGAACCTTTACCTATTAACATTATACGGTTAATTTTACCAGACATAATATCTTCAATAGCATAACCTAAATAAGGTACTCCTGATGGAATATGACCTTGAGTTGGAGCCCAACCAGACATACCATGTTTTTCAACAAATTCAGCTAATTGACTTCTGTCAAGATCGCCTTTTTTAACACCTATAGCAGCTATCATTTTGTAGTTAGCTTCAGGTACATCACCAGCACCAGCAGGTTTAGTTACATCTGGGTTTTGCATTTCAACAGTATATTTATCTATATCTGTAACTTTTAAGTTAGCTTTTTCTAATGGATTTACTATTAAAGAAGTCATAACAGCTTGAGGAGCAGAACCTGTAGCAACTGTATGTCTTCCAAGTATATCAGTTCTAATAACTGGGTGTACGCCATCGTTTTCACTGATTAATACAGCAAAAGCACCTAATATATCTTCGATGATAGGAAGATTTTTAGTTACATGGCTTTTACCATTCATACCTAATTTAGCAGTAGCACCACCAGCAACTATTACAACATTTTTGTAAGAACCAGCTTTAACTAATGAAGCAGCTGTTACTAAAGCATGTGAAGGAGCAGCACAGAATCCTCTGATATCAAAACCAGTAGTGTTAGGTATACCAGCAATCTCAGCTATACTTTTAGCAAAGTTACCGCCGCCTCTTTGGTTCATATCACCGCAAGCTTCTTCAGAACATTCAATAACTAAATCAATACTTTTAGGATCAACATTTTTCTTTCTGATAAGTTCTTTTAATGCCATTATACCAGAGGCTTTAACTGCTAAGTTTTCGAAGATAACATGTGCACTTAAGTTAATATCTACATCATGAGCTCTTTTTACACAACCAACTAATTTTTCATTGAAATACAAACCTTCTGCATGTTCTTCTTTCATTAGTTTTTCTATTTCTTCTATCTTAGTTTCACATTTTACTTGTGCTAAATCTTTTTTAATTTCATCTTCTGATTTATATTTAGATTCTACAGCAACATAAGCATCTCTCATTTTCTTTTCAAATTCTGCTTCTAAATATACTAATTCAAAAGTATCAGCTATTTTCATCATGAAAATGAATTCATCTTCAGCAAAGATTTCACCAAATTTACCATTTCTGTCACCTTTGCAAGGAACACCTATCCAGCTTCCGCCAGCTTTTTTAACTTCATCAGAAACTTGAGAAGCTAATTTTTTCAATTCTTCTGGGTGAAGATTACCAATATAAGTTTGGTTAGGAGCATAATTTACAACATCTTCAAAAGGTCTAAGATGTTCTTTAATTTTTTTTAAGTAATCAGAATTAGGATTAACTTCTCTTTCAACTGTTTGCGTAGTACCATTATTAATAACCATGTCAGGAGCATGTACTATGGCATAAGCAGCAGCTTTTAATACAGCATAACTCATCTTTTTAATCTCCAATTATTTAATTTTTATTTAATAAATTAAAAATAAGGGGACATACAAGTATAATTAAATATTTGTACTCCCCTTTTTTTATTTATACAATATAGTATATATAAATATTTTTAGTTTTCAACATTTAAATTATTCTTCAAAAACTGTTTGAGAATCTACAGGAGTTGATAAAGCTTTTAAAGCTCTTTCAACTAATTTACGTCTTAATTTTTTCTCATCCTCTTTAGATAAGTTTGGATTACCTAGTGGGTGAGGTATAGCAACAGCAGGAACTATTCTGTTAGCACCAACTGTTAAAGAAATAGGAACAATAGTACAAATATGAACTACAGGTATTCCAGTAGCTTCTATTGCTTTTACCATCGTTGCACCGCAACGAGTACAAGTTCCTCAAGTAGATGTTAAGATAACAGCTTGAACTCCATCTTTAACTAAAGTCTGAGCAAATTCAGTGGCAAACGCTTTAGAATTTTTAACTGAAGTACCATTACCAACTGTAGTGTAATAGTATGGATAAAGCTCTCCTATTTTGCCTTCTTTTTGTATTTCCTTTAATACATCAACAGGTAATACTCTGTTAGGGTCTTGGTTAGCATAAGTAGGGTCATAACCACCATGAGCTGTTTCGCCCATATCATCTATAGAATATCTACCATATTTTGAAGCAGAAGAAGATTCTATGTGGTCTGGGTTACCAGATGGTACTATACCACCGCTTGTAACTATAGCTATTTTAGCTTTAGTCATATCTTTAATAGCTTCACCAGGAGTAACTCTGTCGAAGTCTGGCATTGGATATTCTGTAGTGAATGCTTCACCTTTAAGTTTTTGTATAAGCATATCAACAGCTCTTTCAGCACCAACTTTATCTCTGAATAATACTTTACGTATACCTCTTGGGATATAGCCTTCTGCTTCTGGAGCACCAATTTCTTCTTTCTTAAGAAGTTTAGCAGCTAATTTAGCTACAACTGGTAATGCATTTCTCATACCAGCAGCAGAATCTTTAGTAGAAACGATATAAACATCTTTCTTGAACATATCTGCACCTGGGTTTTCAACATACATACCAGTAACAGCTGGGATTTTTAATTCATCTTGTACCATTTTAGCAACAGTACCGCAAGCTGTACCATAACGACCAGCATTAAAAGCAGGACCAGCAATTACTAAATCTGGGCTATAGCTTTTAATCATGTCTAAAACTTCTTTTTTAGCTTTTTCTAGGTTTTCGTTGAAATAAGAGTCACCGCAAATAACTGTAGCAACTATTTCAGCATCAACACCTACTTTCTTTAATTCGCCTTGTAATCCAGCACCTGGACCTACAACTCCATCTCTTTTTTCTGGAGCTATATCAGCTTTTTCTTCTCCACCAATATTAGCAAAGAACTGATTAATGTAATGTACAATTTTATATTGTGGCATTTAAGCCTCCTATTTTTTAATGTAAGGCAACCAAATATTTGAAATATCAGGCTGCCGATTTTTTAAAAAACCAAACTGGTTTTAATTACAATGGATTTTTTTATTTTTAGAGAATTTGTTTTTATAAAAATTATTAAGTATTAGTTGTATTATTAGTTTTTGTTTTCTTCACGCATTCTTTTCATTTCTGCGATGATTTCTTCTACATTTAATGTCATTTCTGCCATACCAATTTGTTCATCGTAAACAGCTGAATCTACTGCTTCTTTGAATTCTGGTTCTACAGCATGATATGCATCTAAATGTAAAGCAACATTAGCTAAAGCACCAGCATAAGTAGGGTCACCTAACATTACTGTTTCAGCAGCTAAACCGCTAGCTTCTGCTTCTGCTGCACCAAATAATACTACTAAATTCTCCTTACCAAATTTTTCTGCAAATTCTTTAATTCTCTTTTGATTCTCTAAATCCATCGCTCCTGCGGCTGTTCAAACGAAACACTCCGTAGCAGCAAACAAAACTTCTGCGTCACTTACTGTTTCAACGCAAGCTTTGATAGCTTCTCCAGGAATGCCGTCTCTATCGCCAATGATAATTACTTTTTTACCATTTAAAATACTCATGGCTTTCCTCCTAAAAAATTTTGTTTTTATATTTTAAAAAATCAGCATCACAAAACTAAATTATAGTCCTGTAGCACTAAATTTATTAAAACCTAATTCGTTAGTAGCACCTGTAATAACTTGTAATTCTGCTTCAATAGAACCATCTGGTTTTAATGAACCATCGAAACCACCAGCTATTTTATCTGTATAATCTAACATACCTATTACTTTATCCATTTTTGGTAAGTTGATAACTATATTAGCATTACCAGCTGTTACTACTGCATTTGCTGATACATCTGAATCTGCTAAAGATTGAGAAGAACCATCTCTACCAGCATATTCATCTGTTATGATACAAGTTTTAATTCCGAATGCTTCTGCTTTTCTGCAGTTCATTATTAAGTCAGCATCTGGGTTACCAAATCCTTCTTCAGATATGATTACTGCATCTAATCCGAAATATTTAGCTAATTTTGATGACCAATCTGAAGAACGTACTTTATCAGCTAAAAATACGTTTTCATTAGTTATTATAACACCCATAAAGTTGATGTCTTTACCATGTTTTTCATATAAAGCTTTGATTACTGGGTTGTTTAAGTGGTGATAAGTAGTGTTTTTATCGCAAGCTGATACACAGTTACCGCTTACAATAGCACCGTCCATTACTTCTGTTGGATAAATGAAAGTTGGAACTATTTTCTTAGCATCAACACCATAAACATAAGTATCATGTAATAAACCTTGAGTTTGAAGCATATATACATAACCTACTTTTGGTAAGTTTGGATACATAGCAGCTTGTTCAAATATAGGTTTAGTTTCATAAGTAAATGTTTGATCTGGTTTTACTTCTTTAGCTAATTTACCTAAATAAGAAGCAACTCTTAAACCTGCACCTCTTACTGCAGCTTCATAATCATGTTTTTCTATAGGCTCTACTGGCTCTATAACTAAACATAAGTTATTAAGTTTAGAAAATGGTGTATAATCAGCACCAGGACCAGACATATCGATGATACCTTCTTGGAAACCTACTATTTTACCGCAAGTAACAACAGCAGCACCTTTTAATACATTAGTTTTACCTTCACCTACTGTATCTACTTTAGATATCATGCCAGGGAATACTCCGCCCTTGCCTTCAACTTTTACTCTAGGTTCGATTACGTCTTTTACTGGTGTAATACGTACTGATTCACCAGGACGAGCTACATCGATTTTTACACTTTTTAATTTGTCATCTTCAAGTACAATCTTTGTAACTTCTTCTTCGTTTACATAGAGTACACCGTTCTCGACTTTTGAAATTTTGTCAAGCTTTATATCTTTAATATAAATCTCGCCTACCTCTAACTTCATATAGTCTCCTTTATTTTTTATTTTTTTATTTAATAAATTTAGTTATGTTTCAAACCAATAAAAAAGAGCAGAATGCATATTTATAATTAATATGCTTTCCACCCTTCATCTTTTACAAAAAATTCCAATAAACGAATTCCAATACCTGAGAAATTTATCATTTGCAAAGCACATAATTCAAACATAGAATTATTACTAAAGTTGTTCATTGCACCGCAAGATAAATTAGTTACTCAGCCATTAAATTTCATTATATCTTCCTTCCTTAAATCTTTATAATTTATATTGTAAATATAACATTTTTTTTATTTTTATTAATAATTTTTTTTATATTTACTCTGAATATTTTTCTTCTATGTATTTATTTGCAGAAATAGCAGCTATAGCACCATCAGCTGTAGCAGTAATAACTTGTTTCAACATTTTTGGTCTTAAGTCTCCGCAAGCAAATACACCTTCTACATTTGTTTTCATTTCTTCGTCAGTAATGATGTAACCATCTTTCATTTCAACTTTACCTTCAAATAATTTTGTCAAAGGTACATAACCAACAAATATAAATACACCAAATGTACCATCATTTTCATCTGCTTTATATTCATAAGTTTCACCAGTTTCATTATTTAAGAATATAGCAGATTCAACAATACCATCACCTTTAAGCTCTAAAAGTTCTGTTCTGAATTTGATTTCTACTTTTGGATTAGCTTTTGCTTTTTCTTCTATAGAGTTAGCACAACGTACATAATCTTTTCTAACTATTAATGTTACTTTTCTAGCAAATTTAGATAAGTACATAGCTTCTTCTACTGCTGTATCACCACCGCCGATACAGAATACCTCTAAGCCCTCAAAGAAGTTAGCATCACAAGTAGCACAATAAGAAACACCTTTACCAGTGTATTCTAATTCACCTTTACAACCTAATTTTCTAGGCTGAGCACCTGTAGCTATTATAACAACTTTAGATTGATAAACTGTACCATCAGAAGTTTTTACTTCTTTAACTTTACCATCTAATTTTACATCAACTACTTCTTTATGCTCTATTTCAGCACCGAATTTTTTAGCTTGTGCTATCATTTTATTGATAAGATTTTTAGGGTGTCTGCCCTCTTCTTCTTCCTCAAAGAAACCAGGATAGTTAGCTATTTCGTCAGTTATACTAATTTGTCCGCCGAAACTGCCTTTTTCAAAAAGAATTGTTTTTAATCTAGCTCTAGCAGAATATATACCAGCTGCTAAACCAGATGGACCACCACCTATTATAATACAGTCATATAAATTACTCATTTATAATCTCCTTACAAAATTCCTATTATTATAAAATACTCTCTATAGCTCCGACAACAAGTTTATAATCTATCAACTTGAAATCCTCATCTATAGTTTCAGTAAGTTTTCTTCTTGGCTTATCTAAAAAATTCTTAGTCAATGCAATAGAATTTTCTATTAAATCTAATGATTCCAAATCAAGAACACCATCATTATTAGAAAGAACTATACTTTTATATGGGGTGTCATAAGGCTTAATACTGCTTACTATTGGGTGAGTTAAGAGTTTATAGTTCAAATGTATATAATCTCTAGCCTTATAAAGTATACCCATAAAATCCAAATCCGGTAAATAAATGACTTGTATATTTCTGCTATTTACCTCATTAAAGATTTTTGGATTATTAGTTATTAATATATTATTTTTAGTATTACTTACTTCCATATTACATATATATGATATATCATTTTAAAGATTTGTCAAGATATTATTAACACAATACCCTATTTTATTTAAAAAATATTTAAATAAAATAAAGTATTACCATTTATAGTATTACGTTATACAACTGTTTTTTAACATAAAAAAGCATTATTATGTACACAAAACAGAACATTTTTCGCATTATTTTTTATTAGTTTTCTTCATTATGAAGTAAATAACTGCACCTATTACTAATCCGCCTAAACCAAATATAATTTTCTTCAAATCTGATTGTGATAATAACCATAAACTAACAACTGTAGCAATTATAGGTATTACAGGTCCAAGAGGAAGTACAAAACCTCTTTCCATATTTGGAGATTTTTTCCTCATTACAGGCACTGCCAAACAAGTTGGTATATATTGAGCAAAACGTGATACTACACTTATAGCTGCTAATGTAGTGAAACTTCCTGTTAATGTTACTAAAGCTGTCAATACAACTGATATTATTACTGCCACATAAGGTACATCTTTTGAATTTCTTTTTGAAATAAAACTTGGTAGCTGATGTTCATCTGACATAGCAACTCCAGCTCTTGGAGTTAAGAATGAAGAAGCTATATTTATACCGCCTATGGATATCAAAGTTCCTGCAGTTACCATAGCCCCTGCCCATTTGCCTAAAAACTTCTCTGCTGCTGTAGCCACAGGAGTACTTGTTGTTGCTAATGATGCTCCCAATATACCTATACTATTTACTTGTATAAGTATATATATTATAGCAACCAATATTAAAACTATACATATAGCTAATGGAACATTCTTCTTAGCATTGTCCATATCTCCTGCTGCAACACCTATAGATTCAAAACCTGTGAAAGCATAGAATATAAGCAATGCTGCACTTCCAAATGTACCTTTTAATACAACTTCACCAGTTTCAGATACAGGATTCACGAAATTTTCGCCTTTTATAAAGAAAATACCTACTGTAACGAACAATATTAAAGGTATTAATTTACCTGTAGTAACAATATTATTCATTATTTTGGATATTTTTACACCCATAATGTTCATTATACCGAGCAATACAAGTATAGTTATAGCTATTATTTTTTGTACAACCGGATTTTGTGCTGGCTCCCAAACTGCTCCTAATGCTGTAGGAAATCCCATAGCCATAGCAGCCCAAGCAATTATACTTATAGCCCATTTCATTATACCTACTTCAAATCCTACAAAATCACCAAATGCATCTTTAGCATAAAGGTAAGGGCCTCCATTATTTTTATACATTCCGCCCATTTCTGCAAAACATAATGCTATACTTATAACTAAGAAAGCATCGAAAACTATTACTGCAATACTTGTTACACCAACTTCAGCATAAGCCTGATTAGGTAATAAAAAGATACCTGTTCCAACTATTGCATTTATACCAAGTAATATTATACTAAATAATCCTAATTTGTTTGATGACATAGAAACTCCTTATTTTCTATTTACTCAAGAATAGATGATAATAATAAAAATCACTTTTTCGCTTTTGAAACTAATTTTTTGAAAATATTCAAAGCAAAATCATAATAAGCATGCATCATTTCTGGGTGAAACTGCACACCAAGAACAAAATTACCATCTTCCATATATTCTATACTTTCAACCACACCGTCTTTAGAGTATGCTGTAGCAATTAATCCTTTACCTAATTCTTTAACAGCTAAATGGTGGAAAGAATTAACTCTTACACTTTCTCCAACTATTTCTCTTATGACACTGCCCTCTTTAGTGTCAATAGTATGAGTAGCTTCATAAGGCTTAGCACTTTGTGAATGTTTTATATAACAATCCTTTATAAAAGATAAATCCTGATATAAACTTCCTCCAAATGCTACATTGATAATTTGACAGCCTCGGCATATACCAAGTATTGGCTTTTTCATCTCTAAAGCGTACTTAACCATTTTTATTTCATGATTATCTCGCCTAGGAAATATTCTGCCTAATTTTGAAGTAATTTCTTCACCCCAATAAATAGGATCAACATCATATCCCCCAGACAAAACTACCCCATCGACATGGGATATCTGCTCCTTTATATCCTCATCATTGTCTATCATAGGTACAATATAAGGAACACCACCAGCTCTTGATACAGAAAGAACATAATCATCATTTACATAAGCTCTTTCGTATCCTGAAAACACACCGTCATTCTCATTACTTAGAATACTTCCGCTTATTCCTATTATAGGTTTCATATTAACTCCAAAGTTGATTTTTTTATACCTACTTATAGTATAAGAAATTGTTATATCATATTCAAGTTATATAGAACATAAATTTATTTTTTATCATATTTATTTCATTTTTATGTATAAAATATGTATAATATTGGTAAATATTTACAATAGATATTAACATAATATATTTTTATTCCAAACATTACTATAACAAGAATCACATAACTATATAAAATAATATTACAAATAATCATGATTTTTATATATTTTTTACAATATAAATTCAAATGATAAGCAAATTAAAAATTCATTTATAAATATAGAAAATAAAATAATTCTCTATATTCGCTTGTAAATGTGATAAAATATAGAATTATACTGATTGATTATAATTGATTGATATATTTACTTATGAACAATATATTAGTATATAAAAATACTTAATATACAATACTTGTATAGAAAGCAATAAAAATTTAATATAGTATGTATTAAATATATTAATTTTTGCAAAGAAAACAAAATAATTTATAATAATTTTTACAGATTAATTTACTTTTTTAAGGACATCATTAATATCAATATCTTTAAAAGAATTATCTATTAACATTTTTATAGATTTCACACCTATATTTTTTAATTGTTCAACTGCCTCAGAATAAAAATAATCTAAACCGTTAATAGAATGTGCATCTGTATTAATAGTTAATGGTATATCTCTTTTTAATATTTCTTTAATAGTGTTTATATTAGGATAACAAGCATTCATATTATCTTTACTCATTTTTCTAGTATTAACTTCAATAATGCAATCACTATCCTTTATAACATCTAAAACTTCATTAACTTTATCTAAATACCAATCTTCTTCTTCTGTGAAATAATCTTTATTAAAATTATATTTTCTTGGTAAATCCAAATGACCTACAATATCCGGTTTCTGATTTTTAACCATTGATATCACATTATCAAAATATAATTCAATAACTCTTTTTACCCCATTAAAATGTTGTAAAACTTCATCAAATTTTGACTTTGACATATCTATAGAAAAATATTTTTTATTATTTACATCACTGTCATCGCATATACAATGCACTGAACCTATTCTATAATCTAAATGCATATCTTTATCTGTTTCTTTATTAAGATTAGAATAAAAATCCCCTTCTATACCGGCATATATTTGTATTTTATCTTTATAAATTTCTTTATATTTTTTTATATCTTCCAAATATTTTATAGTATTTTCTTGAGACATGCAGCCTTCATCAAAATAAAGATATGAATGTCCGGAAAAACCTAAACTGATAAATTCTTTTTCTATAGCATATAATATATTTTCCTCTATAGAATTTTGACCGTCACAATATATAGAATGAGTATGCAAATTAGATATATATTTCATTTTGTATCCTTAATAATAAAGTTTTCAAATTATAAACATTGATTTAATTTTGTAAATAGTAATATAAAATTATTTCTTTAATTTAAAAGCATATTTATGAAAATAAATGCAAGTAGGAAGTATGCCAAGAGCCCAGCCAACAGGATTAGCAAACCAAACACCTATATAACCAAAAGGTATAGATAGAAGCAAAGAACCTCCTATCTTTATAACTATTTCTGTAATTCCAGATATTAAAGGTATAAATGCATTTCCAATAGCCCTTATAGAATTATTATATAAAAGTATTATTGCTAAAAATGGGAAAAATGCTGATGATATTCTTAAATATCCCTTACATATTTCAGCTATTACATCTACATATTGATCATTTTTTGATATAAATAATTTAACTAAATGATCACCGAATAAAAATATAATAACTGCTGCAAGTATGCTTAAAGTCAAAGATAATATTATAATACTTTTAAAACCCTCTTTTATTCTGTCAATTTTTTGTGCTCCATAATTCTGAGCAACATAAACAGCAAAGGCTTCTGATACAACAAAATAAGCCATTGATGCAAATTGAATTATTCTATTTCCTGTTGTATATGATGCCACAACATTAGTACCAAAAGTATTAACTACTCCGCTTATAATCATTTCTCCTATTGATAAAAATACTGATTGTATGCTCATAGAAGCACCAATTTTTACTATCATAAGTAAATTTGAAGAATCGAATATCATATCTTCTTTATTTAATTTTAATATTGGAAACTTCTTTATAATATAAAATACACTCAAGAAAGCAGAAATCATTTGAGATACTACTGTAGCTATTGCCACACCAGCAACATTCATTTTTAATAAAGCGACAAACAGCAAATCTAATATAATATTCAAAATTGTAGTAAGTATCAAAAAGTATAACGGAGTTTTACTATCACCTAAAGCCCTTAATATACTGGCTGCTCCATTATAAATAAGCTGACCAAAGGATAAACCAACACATATTTTTAAATATATTACAGAATTATCTATAATATCAGAAGGAGTTTTTAATAAAATCATTAAAGGTCTTTAAAAAAACAAACCAAATATTAAAAGTATTACAGAACTAAATAAAGTTACATATATAGAGTTTAAAAAGGTTCTTTTAAGCATAGTTTCATTTTTAGCACCAAAGAACTGCCCCATTACTATAGAAAAAGCATTAGTAAAACCTATAGCAAATGATAAGAAGAAAAACATTGTAGAAGTAGTTGCTCCTATAGCTGCTAAAGCTCTGGAGCCTACAAATTTACCTATTATAATGGTATCGGTAACACCATAAAATTGCTGAAATATCCCTCCTATAAGCATAGGAAGAGAAAAATATATTATTGTCTTGAATGGACTTCCGACAGTCATATCTTTTGTCATAATAAAACTCTAAAATATAAAGTCTAAAATTTAGATAGCATATTATATATCATAAATAAAAATAATGAAAAGCGATATTGTTAATAAAAAATTATTTTCTTCTTCTTTTCATAAAGAATTTCATAACTTCGCTAACATAATCGCTAGATGTATCAAGGACAATCTTTTCTATAGAATTTCTTTTAAGAAAATCTAATCTATCTTGCATAATTTTATTTTGTTCATTGAAATATTCTTCGCGTATACGTTTATTTGACATATCAAAATATACATAATCTTCATTTTCTAAATCTGACAACACCAATGTACCGCCGAAATTAGGTAAATGATATTCCAAATCATCATTAACTAAACATACAATGAAATCATGACGTTTTCTAGTAATATCTATTTCCTTTTTAGGAAGCTCTGCACAAGAATCTGTAACTAAAAAAGTAATACTGTCTCTTTTTTGTATTCTATTAAAATATTCCAAAGCATTGGCAATATTAGTATTTGTACTTTTAGGCTCGAATTCTATAAGCTCTCTTATTATTCTAAGCACATGATTTCTGCCTTTATTCAAAGGTATAAATTTTTCAACTATATCAGTAAATATTAAAAGTCCAACTTTATCATTATTTTTTAAAGCTGAAAAACTAAGCAAGGCACTAAGCTCAACAATCAAATTATGTTTTGTTTTTGTGAATCCAAAATCAGTTGAAGCGGAAAAGTCAGCAAGTATTATAACACTAAGTTCTCTTTCCTCTCTAAAACGCTTTATAAAAGGTTCATTATATCTGGCACTAACCTTCCAGTCCATAGCCCTTACATCATCGCCTACAGTATATTTTCTCACTTCATCAAATTCTATACCATGACCTTTAAAAGCAGAATGATACTGTCCTGAAAAATAAGAATTTACTATTTTTGATGTTTTTATCTCTATTTGTCTAACCGACTTCAATAATTCCTGAGTTGTTACATTACTATCTTTAAACATTTACTACCTATTACTTTTTTAATATAATTAATATTACATTATTAAACAATAAAAAACAATAGCAGTTAAATATAAGTTTATATATAAATTATGTTATTAATTTTGAAGCGATAAACGAGCAGCTGATAACTTTAGTTGTCAGCTACATTTAAGCGAGTTTATCGCTAGCAATAATAAGAAATTATTGTTTTTTATTATATTTAATATTACTAATATAAGTTTATATATAAATTATGTTATTAATTTTTGAAGCGATAAACGAGCAGCTGATAACTTTAGTTGTCAGCTACATTTAAGCGAGTTTATCGCTAGCAATAATAAGAAATTATTGTTTTTTATTATATTTAATATTACCAATATAAGTTTATATATAAATTATGTTATTAATTTTGAAGCGATAAACGAGCAGCTGATAACTTTAGTTGTCAGCTACATTTAAGCGAGTTTATCGCTAGCAATAATAAGAAATTATTATTTAGCACCATTTGATTTTAAGAAATCAGCCATTTCCTGCTGTTCTTTTTCTTGTGCAATTATTAAAGCAGTTTTTCCATTAGGAGATTTATAATTAATATCAGCCCCAGCATCTAATAATACCTGAGCCATTTCTATATTTCCTTTTAAAGCAGCACCCATCAATGCAGTGTACCCTTCTTTTGTTGCGGCTTCTATATCAGCTTCAGCATTAATCAAAGTTTCAACTATAACTATATGATCCTCTATAGAAGATACTATTAATGGAGTATAACCTACATTATTAGGCATATTCACATCGGCATTATATTTGATTAACTCTTTTACAACATCACTATATCCATCTATACATGCAGCCAATATAGGAGTAGTACCATCATCAGATTTTATATTTACATCAGCACCGCTTTTTAATAATTCTTTTAAAACATCTAATTTTCCGAGTCTTGCAGCATATATTAATGCACTTCCTCCATTAGAACCTTTTTCGTTTATATTAGCACCAGATTTTATAAGAGTTTTAACAATATTTACATCTCCTATAATAGCTCCCATCATTATAGCAGTGTCTCCAAAATTGTTTTTTTCATTAGGATTAGCACCTAATTTTACAAGCTCTTTAACAACATTAGCATATCCGCTATCAGAAGCTACCATAAGAGGAGTGCTTCCATTAACATCTTTAACATTTATATTAGCTTTGGCATTAATGAGTGTATTAAGTATTGATAAATCCCCATTAACAGCAGCCCACATAACAACTGTCCAGCCATCTTGATTTCTAGCATTCAAATCAGCACCGCTATTTATAAGCTCTTTCACAGTACTGCTTTTACCTTCCAATACTGCAGCCATTATTGGTGTATTTCCAAAACTATTACCCATATTTATATCAGCACCATTTGCTATAAGCTCTTTTACTATTTTATCATAACCAAGCAAAGATGCCCATATTAAAGGAGTATTTCCTTCAGCATCTTTAACATTAACATCTGCTCCATTTTTTATTAATTTTTTCAAACTTTCTATATTATTGTTTGCAATGGCTTTTATTATTGGTATATTAACAGGAGGTTCCTGAGCCTCTTGAGAATACAAAATATTTACAGATAACAGCAAAATTACAAAAAACAACTTTCTTAACATAACACATTCCAAATAAAGAGATTGATTTATTATAACATATTATGTAATCATTAGTATATCATTTTTTTATTTTTTTTTATATAAAATCATATTGACAATAATACGTATACGTACTATTATTATAACATCGATACTTCAAGGAGGTTTAAATTGATTAATTTATTACAAAAAACTTTTTTCATTTATTTAATTTTCATTTTTTCGGTATTTGCTGCTGAAAAAACTCCAATGGATTACCTAAATGATAACACTCCTTTAAAACCTACAAAAGTATTTGATAATGTATACTGTATAGGAACTGTGAGTGTTGTTGCTTGGGTAATCAATACTTCTGATGGTCTAATATTAATAGACTCTATGTGGGATAACAGAGATGCAAAACTTATAGAAGAAGGCATAAAAAATTTTGGATTAGACCCTAAAAATTTAAAATATACTG
>NZ_JAWLQI010000057.1:0-21521 GCF_036997785.1 Brachyspira pulli | reverse complement strand
TCATCGGTTGACAAACTTAAAAATTTTTAGTATATACTAAAATTAATAATTAGTAATATGCAGGTAAAGTTTCTCCAAACTGTCAAAATTATATTTATTTAAAAGTTCTTCTTTGCTGCCGCTTTCTAATATCTCCCCTTTATATAAAAATACTATTTTGCTCGCAAGATCCTCAACTTCCTCTAAATCATGAGAAGTAAAAAGTATAGTCTTATTATTTTTAGCAAGCTCTAATAACATATTTTTAACATTATACCTTTCTCTAGGATCCAAGCTCGCAGTAGGCTCATCAAATATAAGTAAGTCCGGATTTTGCATAGTAGCTATCATTATAGCAAGTTTCTTCTGTTCACCTCCCGAAAGTTTTATAGCTGGAGTTTTCTGATTCAATCCGTATTTTTTTGTAATCAATTCTATTTCTTCATTACTCATTTTTATGTCATAAAGAGCTGAAAACATTAATATATTATCTCTTACACTGTATCCTTCAAAAAATGGTGTAGATTGAAGCTGTACTCCTATATGCTTTTTATAATTATCTATATTAATTTTTAGTTCGCCTTTATCAGCTTTTAATATTCCTAATAATATATTGATTAATGTTGTTTTTCCTGAACCATTAGGGCCTACAAGTGCTATTATCTCACCTTTATTTATATCAAAATTAACATTTTTCAAAATAACATTATTATTAAATTTCTTTTCTATATTTCTAGCACTAATCAATGTTTCCATTATAACCAACTCAATATTATTATAATATAAACCCGCTGCATTAATAAAATTAACACAGCAGGCGTACTAATTTACTATAAACTATTTATTATAATAAATTAATTGTTTGTTGTAGTTGTTACATTGACACAGCAAGAACAACAACAAGAACAACAACATCCTCCAGGAGTCAATACAACAGATTGGCTTTTTAGAGAACATGTTGTGCGTACTTTTGAAGAATATTTAATCATATAACAACTCCTTTTGATGTTTTATATTAAATCCCTATGCATTAAATACATAAGGAAATTAATATCTTCGCATATTTTCAAATTGTCCGAAATAATACATCGTGAAAGATATATTAGCCATTATAGGAGGCAATAAACTTCCGCTGTACTCAAATGTAAGAGCATTAATAGTAATAACAACAAAACAAGCTATAATAAATATAAATGCCTGTTTAATACTTGTTACTCTAAAAATTTCTTCCAATGAAAATAACATACCTACTATAAAAATGGTAAAAAATAAACTTTCAATTTTACTTCTAATAGCTAAATATATTACTCCGTTAAAAAACAAACATTTTATTATACTAGCAAACATTATTAACAGCCATTTAGGATTGCTTCTTGAAGAATAAAGCATATCTATAGAAGGCACTAATAATATATTATTAAATATAACATTTGTTTTTATATCTTTATTAAATAAACTTATTATTGCCATGATAATTTCAAAAGAAGAAATTACCGCAAAAATATTGATAAAAATATAAATAATATATTTTCTCTCTATATGTAAATATAATAAAATATTTTGTTTATGCAAAAAACTAATTATTAAAGCAAAACTAAGCATAAAAATCCAATATATATAAGTGCTTACATAAACATACATTTCATTATATTCAAGTTTGCTGTGATTCATCAAATTAAAGCATATATTATTAATTATATTATTATGCTCCAAGAACTTAATTAAAATTCCTAATATAAAAGATATAAGTATATATGGTATAAGATGAGCAATTATCAATTTAGCCTCTCTTTTTTATTTGATGATAATATATATAAAATCATATTCTGTGAAAAATGTGTAATAGCAGGTACTATCACACTAAAAGAAGAATAAACAAATAATAATGAATATATTATACCAACAATAAACTTTTGAAATACTGCATTAGCACCAAAATATATATGATTAATGGAATACACAAATGATGCCGTTATAATAACAATAAAAATATTCACTCCCAATACATTATATAAAATATAAAAAAATACTTGCCTAAATATTATTTCCTCACAAACAGCACCTATAAATATAATTATAATATCAATAAATATATTCTTCTTTTCTATAATTTTATGAATTTCAATATTTTTAATCCAAAATTTGTATTTAATAAAATGAAAAATCATTCCTTCAAATATTTCTATTCCAATACATACAAAAGACATAATAAAAGCTAAAATCACAAAATAAATATTAACATTATAATTAATATTTCCAATATACCCAGTAAAAAATACTATTATCACAAATAAAAGATAACTTAAAGCATTTGGAAGTATGCTATTAATTCTTCCCAAATTTAATTTATAAAATATTCCAATCAAAGAAGTTGGAAAAGAAACAGCCATAAGTACAAGAACTGCACTAAGGTAATGGGTGTGGAAATTCATTATTTGAAATTCCTCCATTTTTAATGATTCTAGCATGATTGCTGTATGGGAAAGCAGGCATTGACATTTGAACAAGCTCCGGAATATATACACGCATTACATGCAAATCTTTGTCAGCTATTTCTGAAGGCGTAATATCCAAATAAACTGCATATTTTGAAATATTATAAAGCCCTTTAAATAAATATTCTAAATCTTCATCAGTATTTAATTCAAGATTTTTATATTTCTTTAATTGTACTTTTTCTTTAACTTTGCCGTTTATAAATTTCATTTTTTTATCTTTATCAATTAAAGAAGCCCAATAATTAACATTGCTGTCAAGATTAAGATAATTCTTTTCAAATTTAGTTTCCAAATAATCAGCAGGCATAGATAAAGGCCCATTTATATTTAATGTAAGTATTGCCAAAGCCTCCATAAAAGCTCTGTATATAACTTTTTTAGGATTAAGACCAGAAGAAGCACCAACAACAATATAAGGAGTTTTATCATTTTTATTTGTAAGCATAACAGTAAATACATAGCCTAAATTAGAATCAACTGTATAATCAAAAACTCTTACTGTATAATTAATATCTTTTAAAATAAGATTCATAGTTTCATTAAGAATATCATCATCAATAATAACCTCTTTAACTTTGCTGTCAGTATACCATTTTATCATGCAGCTGTCGCATTCTATAATTTCAGTTATAGCAGATTTCAATGCCAATTTAACAGTTTTATGACTTGCACTACCCTTTGAAAATCCTCCTATAAATACTTTTTCATTTTTATCCCTTCTGATTATATGAGATAAAAAGAAATTCTGTGCCGGTACATAATACTCTTTTTCCTTATCAAACAAAGAAGGAAGAAGCACCCAAGATAATATATCATCTTCTGTAATATTTTCTAAAAATCCTATACTGTTTAATTTATTACAATCTTCATCATTATATATTTTAACATATTCAAAAGGTATTATATTATCAGGATATTTTTCTTTTAATTGATTATAAGAGGCATATTTTAATTTGTCCTCAAAATATAAATTTGCTGTAAATAAAGCATATCTTTCAATGCCTTCTCCTAATAATCTAATAATAGCCTCATCTCTATAAATACCATAACCTGAAAGATGGTAATTCACCTCAGCATTGTCGCCTAATAATATTTTATGATAATTAGGAAGCATTGCTGTGCATGTATTAATATTTTCAGAAATAACAGAATTAGCCAGCATTATAATTATAGAATCCAAAATTCCTGTTTGATGCCCGCAAATAGAATTATATTTATTTAATACATTTTTATGGCTTGGGTAATAATTAATCATAATATTCTCATCTTAATAAAATTATTTTATTATAACTTTGCTTGAAAACTTTTCTATTATTTCTTTTGAAGAAGTATACATTTCATTATATTTAGCCTTGCTTATATGTCCGCATGCCGGGCAGAAAGGCACTCTTAATAAATCCTGAATTTGTATTTCTATCAAAGGTATATAAACATTAATAACACGTCCTGCAAGTTTACATTTTCCTATAGCAGCAAATAAAAATGCTTCGTATAATGCGAGAGAAGTAAATGTCTGTAAAATAGGAGTTATATAAGTTCTTTTTCCGTTTGATTTAAAATTCATAGTTTGTTTAACGAATTTATTATAAACTGATAAACTTTCATTTCTAGCTATTACCCTATTTTCAAAACATTCATAACAAGCGGTTTCTTTTCCCTTTATTGTAGTAATATTCAAAAATGGCCCGTCTAATATTGATATAATTATAGGAATTGATTTTTCAAGTAAAAGCCTATTAATATTTCTAAGTAAATTGAGTCTAGGCTTCTCTATACTTACAACTACACATGACATATCATCAAATAATTTTAATAATTCTTTTTGCTTTTCAATACTTTCAATAGCATCGGTTGTATCTGTAAGATTCGATTTCTCTATTTTTTTAATATCTTCAATGTCCATAAATTTAAGATTTATATAAATATCTTCTGACATTAATTTTGCATAATCTTTTAATCTGTCATTATCAGTTATAAACATTACTTTATTTTTTTGAACCTTGCTTTCATCTGGTATATCATAAAAATATTCTCCTATAAGCTCATATACCATATTAAGCATATTATTCTTTTTATCATCATATTCTAAAAATCTATTTCCAATCAAAGAAGATATAATATCATTCAATAAATTAGTATCTTTTTCATCAAGAGAAAATTTCTTTACTATATCATCAAAAGATATAGTTTTATCATCTAAAAATTCTTTAGTAATGAATATAATAACTTCTTTCATTTTGTTATTTAAATCATTAAGACCTAAAGAAGCTTCTTCAAAATTCCATATTCCCTTTCTAAATCTAATTTCATCATCAGAATTGAAGAAAATACTAACATTATCATAAAGTTTAATATTTTTCTTAGCCATTTTTACAACCTACTAATATAATTATTTTGAAAGCAAAGTTAAATGCAAAACATGATTGGATACACCGTCAATATTTAATAATTCTTCGGATAAAGTTTTATTAAATCCTCCAATATCGCATGCAAAAATGCCAGAAGCAGATGCAGCAAGCTGTATATTCTCTGCTATTTCTCCTGTTTCTATCAATGCAAATTGAAGTCCCATATCTCCATATTTTCTTGAGTTTTCATATATACTATACACATAATAAACGGATAAAGCAGCCTTTCTTAAATCTATGCCGCCGCCGAAAACATTATTATTATAGTAATTTTCTAAATCATCATCATTGAATAATTTTATTTTTTCAAGAGAATGAGTAAAAGGCATATACTTATATATACCTTTTTCAAGATTATTAATATTAAGTGCCGCTATATATAAATAAATAGGATAAAGTCCTCCGCCGGAAGGTGCGGTTCTTAAATTTGATATATATTTATCTCCGAAAGTTATTGTGCCGTATTCATTTTTATTTAGATTAAAATTAAAATCTCCGGAAATTCCATCTCCATAATAAAGCAAAGTAGATAAATCATTTAATGTTAATGGTTTGCCTTTAAAATCCCTTCTGCTTCTTCTAGCTCTTATAACTGAACCTATAGGAGCATTCAAATTCTTATATGGCGGAAGTTTAATAGCATTACCTTTTTTATGAACTTCTTCTTCTAATAATATTCTATTACTCAATGAAGCGTCTATTGGAAATGATGAATAGCTTAGAACATCAAGCATTGTAGATAAATCTATTGATGATTTTTTGGAGTTTAAAAGATATTCTTCGCTGATATTTCTATTTATTTCAGAATTCATTGCTCCTCTATATGAAGATTCTGAAGTTTTTATTCCTATACTGTCAGCATACATTGATATAGGTATATTTGATGAAAAATTTACTACACTAAAAAGTAAAGGTATTTCTTTTGCCTCTAATTCTTCTTTTGTTACTTCTATTTTTTTTGATGTATTTGCTTTATCTTTTTTATCTGTTTTCTTTATAATTGCCATATACTACACCCGGAGAAATTCCTTTATATGTTAATATAAACTCTTTATAATTACATAAGGTTAAAAATTAAGTATTTTATACTATTATGCTATTGAAAAACAATGATAAATTTCATATAATTTTTACATATTCTAACATTTTAAGGAGAATTAATATGATAAAAAAATCATATATTGTTTTCATATTAAGCTTTATTCTTTTAATTTCATGTTCAAATCAGCAAACAAAGAAATCAGGAAATAGCGGAAATCTTACTATAATACATATGAACGATACTCATGGTAAAGATGAGGAAGAAAAAGTAGTAAATAAAGAAGTTGATCCACCAGAAACCAATTATATGTATGGAGCTGCTAGAAGGGCTTCATATATAAAACAAGTAAAATCTACAAATGAAAATGTATTAGTACTTCATGCAGGAGACACTATTACTGGAAGCGTTTATTCTACAGTATTTCAGGGCAGAGATGAGGTTGACATTATGAATATGATAGGTGTTGATGCTGCAACTGTAGGAAATCACTTTGTAGATTACGGACTTGACAATTTTACAGAAATAATGAAAGAAAGAAAATTCCCTACTCTTTCAATAAATATAAAAAATAAATCTGATAATAGTTATTATGCTACACCTTATATAGTTACAAATGTTAATGGACTTAATGTTGCAATAGTAGGAGTAACAACTACAGAATCTGTTTACAGTGCTTCAAGTGTAAAAGATTTAGTATTTGAAGAAGAAATACAAGCATTAAAAGACTTTATGAAAAAAATTCCTCTTAATACTACTAATGATGTTACAATATTATTAAGCCATATAGGTTATAATGTTGATAAAAAAGTGGCAGAAGCTATGCCAAATACATTTGATATAATAATAGGAGGACATAGTCATACAGAATTACCAGAAGCTGATATTGTAAACGGTACTCCTATAGTACAAACCGGCTGTTATGGAAAATATTTAGGAAATATAAATTTGAATGTTAATAATGGAGTAATGGACAAAGACAGTTTTAACTATAAATTGGTATTAATGGATCAATCTATAGAACAAGATAAAGATATGTTAGCATTCATAGATGAAATGAAAGGAACTGTAGATAAAGAGTTTAATGTAAGAATAGGTACTTTGCCTGTAGAACTTCCTCAAGATGGAATAAGAACTAATTCTATGGCTATAGGAAATTTTGCTTGTGATTTAGTATTAGATTCTTATGATAATATAGATATAGCTATAGTAAACTCTGGGGCATTAAGAACATCACTTCCTTCCGGAGATATAACTTTAGGAAAAATACAAAATGAATTTTTCCCATTTAATAATCAAGCTGTAACTCTTTCATTAAATGGAAAAGATTTAATTGATATGATAAAAATATCTGCTACAAAAAGAGGCGGCGGCGGTTTCTTACAATATTCAAGAGGTGTTGAAATAAAATATAATGCCAATGGAGAATTAATATCTGCTAAATTAAATGGAGAAGATATTACAGAAAATAAAGATTACAATATAATAATATCTGACTATATTTTAGACGGCGGAGATGGTTATGTTGATAGTGAAAAAAATCCTATAGGAAGAAAAGGAAAAAATATTATTATGACTGGAAATGATATAAGAGATGCCTTAATATCTCAAATCAAAAAGCTTAATAATATACCAGAAGATTATATAGATCAAAAACCAAGAGTAATATTTGAATAATCATTAAAATAATAAATATAAGGGGCTGTTTTATAATAAAATAGGCCCTTTTATTTTATATATAAAAGAATAGATAACTAATTCATACTATAATAAAAAATTTACAAACTATGTACTTAAATACAGAAAATTAAAAACAAATTCTTTTTTATAGAAAGACAATATATTTGTTGAATAAGATTAAGTTGTTTATAATAACTTCCATTTTTTTTAAATGATGTTAATTATTATAAATAATATAGAGTTAAAATAATTATTGGAAATGTATTATACAAAAGATAAAAACATTTCCAATATAATCATTACTTTAAAAAGATAAAATTATTTTTTAAATAAATGCATATAAGGTACATTCATTATTTCAGCAAGCATAACAGCAGAAAAGTTAGCTTCTTCTCTGTTATAATCTGCACCATTATCTAAAAGTATTTTAATAACTTCTTCAGATTGATTTTTAATAATAGCCATATGTAAAGGACTTACGCCCCTGTCATTAATAGCATTTACATTAGCACCCTTAGCAAGCAAAGCAGAAACTATATTAGGATTATCCAACTGCACTGCCAAATGTAAACAAGTTATCTTATTATCAGCATAATTTACTTCTTCTTCTGTACTCTTATCTATTATTTCTAATACTTTTTTAAAATTTTCCTCCATATCAAAAGTTTCATCGTCTTTCTTTTTTACCATTTTTGAAAGTAAATCATATAATTTAGATCTTTTGTACAAATTAGTATTAATCGGCATCAAATAAACCCCATCATTTTTTATATTCTATAATTATATTATAAACTATTAATTCTTGCAATAATAATACACACAATATGTCATAAAATAGCAAAATATAGAACAATAATTCTATTTATAGTTTTACTATTTAATAAATATATTATTTTTTTTTATTTTTGTGTTGAACTTTTTTTATTATTTATTTTCTTGTTTTTTACACTCATTCCAAAGATTGTCCATTTCTTCCAATGACATATCTTCTAAATTCTTATTCATTTCATAAGCACGTTTCTCAACATAGTTAAATCTATTTTTAAATTTTTTATTAACTTTTATTAATGAATTAACAGGATTAATTTTATTCATACGTGCAAAATCAAGCACAGTCATAATTAAATCACCTATTTCTTCCTCAAGATGTTCTTTGTCATTTTCTTTATAAGCCTCTTTAACTTCCAAAAGCTCCTCATCTATTTTTGATAAAGAATCATCAGTATGCTTATATTCAAAACCAACACTGGCAGCTTTTTTCATTAATTTATAAGACTTTTCCATTATAGGTAAAGACTCTGGTATTCCATCAAGAACACTTTTAAAACCTTCCTCATTGGCATTCTTTTCTTCTTTTTTTATTTTATCCCATTGCTTTAATATTCCAGATACATCTTTTACATTACTATCCCCAAACACATGAGGATGTCTTCTAACAAGTTTTTCATTTATATTTTTACAAACATCATCTATATTGAATTTATTTTCGTCTTTAGCAAGTTCAGAAAAGAACACCACATGTAAAAGTACATCTCCAAGTTCTTCTTTTATATTATCATAATCTTTATTATTTATAGCATCTACAAGCTCATAAGATTCCTCTAAAAAACAGGGAATTAAACTATCAAATGTTTGTACTTTATCCCAAGCACATCCATTCTCACCTCTTAAAGTTTTTATTATAGATATTAATTCTTCAAATGAATCCATTATTTACTCTCTGTATTTTATAATTTTAATTAACTTTTAAATTTTCTTACTCTAGTATAATTAATTCTTTTAGGTTCAAGTATGGCATTATATATAATTGCATTTTTTATATCTAAAGAAGAAAGCATATTATTAACATGTATATTATTTGTAGGAGCAGTATTAATATGCATATCAGAAACAATATCATTTTTTATATTATTAATTTGCTCAACTTTAGAATTATATTTTTTCTGAAGCTCAAGCATTTGAATATCATTGTCGGAAGTTTGATAGGAAGTATTATATACATTTTTATCTTCAACATTTTTTCTTAAAGTATCTTCACTATAATTTCTTAAAGACTCCATATTTTTTTTGAGATCTTTAAATATTTCTTCTTCAGTTTTATTTTTATTATAATTTTTATTGTAATTTTTATTATTTGCAGGTCTATTTCTTTGATTATTAGTACGAGATTTATTTGTTTTTTTAGCTTCTTTATTTGCTTTTTGTATTAAACTTACTATTCCCCATATAATGGCTATTATTATATATAAAATTAATTCCATAAAAATCCTTTATTCAATATTATTCTCATCATTATCAATATTTTCTTTTTTATCTTTCTCAGGTCTTCTATTAACAATTCTGCTAGTAACAGCGTAAACAACAAGTAATATAAAACCAACAATTAACAATATATTTATAGGCGACATAATTATAAACTCTCTTAATAAAAATATTTTATAGTTTAATATATAATTGTATTAATTTCAAGTTAGAGTAATAAAAAAGGCGAAGTATTAAAATTAATACCTCGCCTTTAATATTCATTCGTTATCTAGTTATTACCAAGTATCTAATGGATCATCTTCTTCTCTGTAAGTTTCTAAGTACATATCTGTCTTAGCCATTAATTGATCGAAGTAGATATAATATTTACCATAAGAATCTCTAGGATCAACTTTTACATGGATACCCATAAAGCTTATACCTTGTTCAACTTGACCTCTGAATTCTTCTTGTCTTACATTAGCAGGAACTTGTACAGTAATGTTTTTCCAACCCATAAAGTTAAGAGCTTCATTACCAACAGATTGAGGTTTACCATTTACATCGTAAATGTAGAAACTCATTTTGTTATTATGGTTACGTCCTGCTACCCAAACACTAAGTTCTTTAGTATAACCAGGTATTTTAACAGGTCTAGGAGGAGTAACAGAGAACCAAGGATAACCTGTTCTGAAGTACTCTACTTTAGCACCTAAAATATATTTATTATTTTCAGCACCTTCAGCTACAACATCAGCTGGACCGCCTTCACGGCGAATGATACTAACTACACCATAATCTCTAGGCATAGAAGCTTGCCAAGTATTAGCAAATTCAAAATCATCTATTAAGTAATTAGTGATAGCTTCAGTTACGAAATTATTACCATCTTCACCCTGATTTTGAGTAGTTTGCTCACCTGTTTGAGCCGCATCTTGGGCAAACAACAAGAATGCAACAGTTAGAATTAACATTGTTATCAAGATACTTAATCTTTTCATATTATTCTTCTCCTTACTCATACATTATTGTTGCGCTTCTTGTGGCTGTTCTGTAGTAGTATTATCTGCAGTACCGCCGCCTTCGCCTACTACTTGAGCTCCACCTTCTGTATATTGTTCAGAAGATCTTCCGCCAACTTCTTGACCTAATGTAACTTCGATGTCTGAACCGTCATAAGATTCTCTGAATGTGTCTGTAACTGTTTGGAAGTAGTCTAATAAAACTACAAAGTTATCAGCTCTTTCCTCTGGTGATGACCAGAAACGGAAGTTCATGAATCTTAAACCTTTAGCTCTTGGTACATAAGGTTCTTCTTGTGGAATGAATGATGGTACTGATGTACTCATATTTCTCCAACCTATATATCTTATAGAACCTAAAGGTAATGTATAAGTATAACCACGATAATCTTCAAATATCATTTCCATAGTATAGTCATAATTACCACCCCATACCCAAACATCAAATGTTTGAGCTTTTCCTGGTATGATTTTTTGAACTGTTGGAACTAAATCAAAGAAGTTATAAGATTTTCTGAAAAAAGAAACACTTACTGATAATGAATTAGTTGAATTATAGCTTTGGTTACCCATACCATATGGTTTTGTAGCGAATAATCTCATATTAGGATATTTCATTACAACACCATTCTCATTTGTTCTATCACCTCTAAACATAAAACGGCTAGCGTTTGATATTGGTTGCCATTCATCTAATGTTTCAAAGTTGTAAAGTAGTCTAGTTTCCATGTAAACACTAGAAGTTTGTCCATAAACAGCAAATGAACATATGCTTATGAATAGACAAATGATTATGAGGTAGCGAGAAAAATCTCTCGTACTTCTATAGAATTTCATAGCGCACTCTCCTTAATATTTATAGCTAAGCAATTATATCCAATAACTTAGCACCATTATATTATAATCAACAAAAATTGTCAACTATAAAATATAAAATTCTCATACTATTATATGGGTATAATGCTTATATTCGTTATATTATTTTAGGAAATAATCATTAAAATTTGATTAAAAATTATATCATGTTAATATATTTTTATAACTTTTTTATTGAAAATAGGAAAAAATGAGATTAAACAAATATATAGCATCATTAAATATTGCAAGCAGAAGAGAAGCTGATAAACTTATACAAAATGGTATGGTGAAAGTTAATGGCGAAGTTATAACAAATCCTGCTGTTCAAGTATCTGAAAATGATAAAGTTGAATGCTATATAAAAACATACAAAGAAGATAAAATATATATTAAATTAAATAAGCCTAGAGGATATGTTGTATCTTCAAACAAAGATGAAGGAAAACCTATATACAATCTAATTAAAAATGATTTTGATAATATATACCCTGTTGGAAGACTTGATAAAGACAGTAATGGGCTTATACTTCTTACAAATGACGGCGTATTCAGCAGAAAAATTATAGGCGAAAATACAAACTGCGAAAAAGAATATTTTGTTAAAGTTAATGATAATATACCAGACGGAGCTTTAAAAAAACTTGAATATGGTATCTCTTTAGACGGACAAAAATTAAAACCCGCTAAAGTAAAAAGAATAAATAAAAACTCATTTCATATAATTCTTACAGAAGGAAAAAACAGACAGATTAGAAGAATGTGCCAAAAAATAGGATTTGAAGTAATTATACTAAAAAGATTAAGAATAGCTGATATATTATTAAACGATCTAAAAGAAGGAACATTCAAACATCTTACTCAAAATGAAATAAATTCCGTATTAAATAATGAGCACTAATGCAGAAAAAAACTTCATTTTTTGTATTATATGTATGATAAAAATAATAATATTTATATTTTTTTTTAAAATATACTACTTTAAAATATATTTTTATATCAAATTAGATTTTACTAAATAAATATATGACAGGTAATTGACACAAAAAAATTTTTTTTATATACTTTAACCGCTTGAAGAATTTTTTTTAAGGTTATATTTATGAAAAATAACAGAGTTCTATTATTAAAATTAATTATCCCTTTTGCTGTTTTCTTGCTTGTAGCATATATTATTATGTACTTTGCTTATAAAAAAGTATATACTAATGAATTTATAAAAAATACATTGGTAGAGATGGATAATACTGAATTAGTTTTATCTATAGAAATGGAAAAAGTATACGATGTAATGTACACATTAAGAGGATATTTTGAAGCAAATGATAATACATTTACAAGTATAAGAAAAACACTTGAAAGCATATTAAAATCAAATAAAAACATATATGACATACTATACGGAAATGAAATACCATACAGAGACGGAGGACTTTTTGTTAATGGTATAAGTCCTTATCCTGATACTTATGACCAAACTTCAAGATTATGGTATAAAGGTGCTCTTACTAAAAATGGTATATTTATTACAGAGCCTTATGTTGATGCTAATACTGGGGGAATATGTATAACATTGGCATTAGCTGTATACACTAATAATTCATTAAAAGGAGTTATCGGTATAGACTTCTTAGAAATGAATAATATATCAAAAAAAGTTATTAGTGAAAATCAGGTTAATATAATGACTTCAGCTGGACTTTATATGTCGCATCAGAATAAAGACTATATCTTTAATGACAATTACAATGTATATAATGAGCCTTTATTTAAAGATGCAAAATCTATAGAAGACCCTAACAAAGCTGTAATGCAAATAGTAGGAAATGAATGGTACACTATAAAACCATTAAGAGATACTCCATATAAAATTGTAATACGAGGAAACATGAATGCTATCAATAATAGAATAAGAAATATTATGCTTGCATATCTTTTAGTTATTATTATTTTAATAGCAATACAAACCTCATTAGCATTCTTTGTAGTTATACCTATATCTCAAATGCTTGATAAAGCTATGAATAGTATAGATCAAATGTCTAAAGGAAACTTTATCATAGATAGTCAAGATAACGAAAATAAAAATGATAAATCAGGTTCTTTAGTTTCTTATGTCAATAATATGAAAAATACTATAGGAAATGTTGTGTTAAAACTGCAGTCAAATCTTAATACAATAAATAATGAAATAGAAAATATATCATCAAGCAGCGAATATCTATCTGACAGATCTAATACTCAGGCGGCTGCTATAGAAGAGCTTACAGGTTCAATGCAGTCTTTATCTAGTTCTATAAAAGAAATAAGCTCAAACTCACTTCAGGCTAAAGATAAAAGCTCAAAAATAATGGATACTACAACTACTGGTGTGGAAGCAGTTAATGAAATATCTGCTCATATGCATGAGATATCTGAATCCAGCAAAAAAATATCTGAAATAACTAAACTTATACAGTCTATCGCATTTCAGACTAATATACTTGCTTTAAATGCTGCTGTTGAAGCGGCAAGGGCTGGAGAACAAGGCAGAGGTTTTGCTATAGTGGCAAGTGAAGTGAGATCTTTGGCTCAGACCGTTAATGAAGCTGCAAATAATATTACTTCTATTGTAGAAGAAACTGTAAAAAGAGTGGAAATTGGAAATGAATCGGCAAATAAGTCATCTTCTATATTAAATACCATTAATGATCTGGTAAAAGAAATGGAAAATGAACTTCAGTATATATCACAGTCTATAATGCAGGAAGAAGACGGAATAGCACAAATGAATATAGCTATAAAAGAATTAAATAATATTACTCAGGAAAACTCCAGTTTGGCTAATCAAAACTCATCTTCAAGTTCTGAAATTTCTAATATGAGTCAGGATATTATAAGAGAGATAGAGTATTTCAAAGTTATGTAAATACTAAATAATATTGTTAAATATAATCATTAAGATTGAAGTTTCCTTATAAAAAGTCATAAACTTCAATTTTAATGATTTTTTTGTATAAGAAACTATAGTTCCTATTTATATAATTATTACCGCCAATAAAAATTGAATAATACAATCTATTTTATATACTATATAGTATAAATTAAATGGAGATAAAATTATGCTTGAAGTCGGCGTAGCTGTAATTATATTATCTATTGTAATAATATTTTTCTTTTCTTTAAAAAAAACATACTCTACAAAAGAATCAAATACAAATGAAAACAAAACGGATAATTATGAAGAACCTAAAGAACATGAAGAACAGAATAAAGAAGAATTCAAAATAAATGCAATAACAGAACAAAGATTAAAATATATGGATACTGGAAGCATAAAAACAAAAAGAGTTCTGAATATAGAAGAAACGAGAATCTTTTATTCTATGGTAAAAATATTAAATGATTATAATGTAAATCCTCAAGTATCTTTCAGAGCTTTTTTAAAAGGTGAAGAAGATACAGATGCTTGGAAAACTTTCAGAGATTTCTATTGTGATTTTCTTATAACATACAAAAGAGGTTCAAAAATGAATGAACCTGCCGCAGTTATAGAATATCATGGAGGAGGACATTTCGGAGATACAGAAGAACAAAGAGAAAAAGTAAAAAATAATGATATGATAAGAGAAAAACTTTTTAACAAAATAGGATTAAAATATTTTATAATAAGAGACTCTGATATAAAAATGGATTCAGGTTTAATAGATGAAGAAAAATTATCTTTACTTTTAAAAGATGTTAATACAATTTTATCAAATACTAAAGAATCATAAAAGGAAATTTTTATTATGGAAAGTTTAGCAGTATTACTTATTTTTATAATACCTATTATTTTATTTTTATTATTTATAGGAAAAATCGATAAACAAAATTACAGAAGACCATTCAGAAGATATTATAAAAGGAAATACCCAAGAAAAGATATAACTAGCCAAAGACTTGAAAATATGGACACTGGCAACATATCAATTAAAAAAATTATGAATATTGAAGAAAGCAAAATATTTTTTTCTATGTTAAAAGTATTTAAAGATTATAATATTTATAAGCAAGTATCATATAAAGCATTTTTGGACGCTGAAGAAGATACTGATATTTGGAAAAGTTATAGAGATTTTTATTCTGATTTTTTAATAACTTATAAACGAGGAGATAATACAAATAAACCTATAGCTATAATAGAATACGATGGTGCTGGACATTATGGACATACCGAAGAAATGAAAGAAAGAATAAAAAATAATGATTTAGTAAAAGAACAATTAATAAAAAAAGCTGGAATGAAATATTTTATCATAAAAGAAGAAGACATAAAAACGAATTCTAAATTTATAGATGAAAATAAATTAGAAGCTTGTTTATACAATATAGTAAACTCATTATAAAAAATGAATAATTATATAAACAAGCCTAATTTTTATATAAAATTATAAAGAGAAAAATATTTTTCCATTTTCAACATTAGCACTTGCCACTAATACTTTTACTTTATCTCCAAGTTCATAAGCCTTTATTTTATCTATATAAACACTTTGCATATCTGGATAAAATCTATAATTTGAACCAACATAAGTAGACTCAATAAATCCTTCTATTTCCAAGCCTTCTATTTCAACAAATATTCCTTTATTGCTTATGGAACTTATAAGACCATAATATTCATCTCCAAGTCTGTCTTTCATATATCTAGCTGCTTTTATTTGTCTTAAATATCTCTCAGCTTTCTTTGAAGTTTTATCAAGTAATGATAAACTATCAATAGAATCTTTACATACGTTTTTCAATTTTTCATCTATAGTTTCTTTGTTTGATAAAATAGTATCTTTTACTATTCTATGTATAAGCAAATCAGCATATCTTCTTATAGGCGAAGTAAAGTAAGTATAATAATCAAAACCTAAACCAAAATGGCTTTTATTTACTGTACTATAAGATGATGGAGTCATAGAACGAAGCAAAACTGGTATAAGTAAATTTTCTTCAGGTTTTCCTTTTATATTATCAACAAAACCTTTTATATCATAAGTTTGATCTGGGAATTGTTTTAATTCATAGCCTTTAGCATGACAAAGTATTTTAAAACTATTAAATCTATAATCATCTGGCAAACCATGATAACGGTATATACTGCCTTCATAGTTTGATAATTTTTTAGCTATTTCAGTATTAGAAATGAGCATCAATTCTTCTACTATTGTCATAGATTCTTTTCTTTCTTCTGCATAAAACTCTATAGGTATTCCCTCATCATTCAATACTATTTTTATATCAGTATTATCAAATTCAACTCCCCTTCCCTCTTTTCTTTTCTTATATAAAATATTTTTTATATTCAAGGCATTGTCAATCAATTCTAAAAGCCAAGCTTCATCAGTGACTTTTTTATCTATAATATCTTGAACATAATCATAAGATAATTTTCTGTCAGAGTTTATTACACTTTTGCATACTGATGAATCTAATATATCGCCATTATTATTTAAATTGATAATTATAGTTAAAGCAAATCTATCAACATTTTCATTCAATGAAATAATATTATTTGACAATACTTCAGGAAACATATTGTAAACAGTATCAATCATATAAGTGGAATTGCCTCTTTTTCTAGCCTCCAAATCTAATGGAGAATCAAGTTCTATAAAATGACTTACATCAGAAATATGTATATAAACTTTATAATTATTATCATCTATTTTTTCTATACTGAAAGCATCATCTAAATCTTGTGATGAAGCATTATCTATAGTTACCGTTTTCAGATTTCTTAAATCTACTCTGTCTTCTTCTATATTTTCAAAATTAGCATTGTTATTTATATCATCAGCCAATTTTAATAATTCTTCATCGAAATCCAATTTTATATCATAAGCCTGAGCTATAACTTGGGTATCAGATTTTGCATCCTTAGCATCAATATTTACTCTTACTGATTTTACGCCTTTAGGGCCGGGTTCTTTACCTTCAAGTTTATTAATATATTGCTTACCTTCCTTTGTAATTCTAAGCATGTTGCTGTCAGTTTTGCATATATATCCGTCGCTTATAGCTTTTCTTATCAAATTGGTAAGTGCAGTTTTTTCTATAGCTGTTTTTGAATTAAATTTTATAAATATATTATAATCCATTTGATTTTTCATTAACTTTTTTATTAACTCTTCTACTGTTTTCATAATTTCACCTTCAAATTAAATTTGAAAATAATATACACTCTTTTAACACTTATTTCAATTAATATATAAAAATATATGAATTTAAAATTATATTTTTAATTACTATATATGGTTATTTTTCTATTTTTATATTATAATGCTTAAAAAATATTTATGGAAAAAGAAGAATAATATTATGAATGAAAATAATTTAGTATCTGAATTAACAAAAATATATGAAAAATACGGGTATAAAAAAATTAAATTGAATAAATTTGAAGATTACAATTTATATAATAATTACAAAGACTTTCTTCAAACTGAACATATATTAACATTCATGAATCTAAATGGTAATTTACAATCTTTAAGACCAGACGTTACTTTATCAATAGTAAAAAATGTATTAAAGGATAATGACAAATATACAAAAAAACTTTTCTATATAGAAGATATTTATAAAATAGATGATGTTTCTAATGAATACGAAGAAATACAGCAGGTAGGCGTTGAAATAATAGGAACTTTGACTAAATATTCTAATTTAGAAATAATTAGTATGGTAATAGACAGTTTAAAAACTATAAATAATAATGAATATATATTAGAAATATCAAGTATAGATTTTATGTTTGCTTTGATAGATGAATTGGATTTAGATGAAGATAAAAAATTAGAAATACTTAATTTAATATACAGCAAAAACAAACATGACCTTGAAAAAACTTTAACAGTAAATAACATTGATGATAAATATAAAAATGCTGTGGTTTCATTAATAGATTTTTCAGGAGAATATAAAGAAGCTGTAAAAAATATAGAAAGCCTAATAATCAATGAAAAGATGCAAAAGGCTTATGATGAATTAAAAAGTCTTTGTGCTGTTTTTGAAAATTATAATAATTTTGAAAATATATTATTAGACTTCTCAATAGAAAGTAAATTAGGATATTATAACGGAATAATATTCAAAGGCTACATAAAAGGTAATAATGATATAATTCTATCCGGCGGAAGATATGATAAACTACTTGAAAAATTTAATACTCATATCTCAAATGATAAAAACAAAAAAAATGCAATAGGATTTGCAGTTTATATGGACAAACTCTACAAACCAAACTCCATAAAAAACGAATACGATTTTGACATATTAATATTATACAAAAGCGGCAGCGAAAAAGTATTATTAAATAAAGTTCAAAACTATATACAGGCTGGAAAGAAAGTAAGAACTGATATATATTCAGACGATTACAATACAGACTATAACTACAAAGAAAAATACATTTTTGAAAATGATAATCTAGTATAACAATATCGCATTGTATTAATTAACTTTGCTTTTACTATCAGCTAATATTATTCTAGTAACTACTGGATTAAGTTTTACTACTGTTCCATCATCTAGTTTATGTTCGGTTAATACAGTTTTAGAAGTTTGTAATTTTATTTTTTTATTTGTCATAGACATTTCCCCCTTTTATTTTACAGTATATAAATCATAATGGCATTGTCAATAAAATAATCACTTTTTTAAATTTTTATTAACATTATTCACTTAAAACATACTATTCATAATATTTATACTACATTTTTCAATTTTGATACTATGTTAACTAATCATGTAATGATATTTTTGATATAAACATTTATAAACATAAATTAATAAATAGCATGTTAGAAAGATAAAACTATTTATAACAGCAAAAGTCAAATAAAATATAACATTTTTATGATTTTTATTATAATTTTTTAGATTAAAAAAAATACATATCAAAATAACATTAAGTTGATAATTAAATTTTTATAAATTAATACAGATTTTAGAAATTTAATTTTTTATTATAAGTAACTTTATATGAAGTGAAATTATCAGATTTTATCAACATCTTTATTCATAAATAATCATATAATTTTTAGAATATTTCTACATACTTATAACTCCATACCTAAAGTTTTAAGTTGTATATTTGCTCACAATAAATACCTTTTGCAGCTATACTTTCACATGTACCAAAGCATTTTTTACTATGTTTCTATAGTCTTGTATTAAATTCATTCTTTATTTAAGTAATTCCATAAATAATAAAATGTAATTAGTTGATAATCAGACGCACCTATAGTGAACTATTCTTAAATGTTAGCAATTCGGTGCGGTAAGCCACCGCGAAGCGTACCCGAACGAATATGAGGGTATAGGCGAGCGTTTTTAAGTGATACTATAAGAAGATAACTGTAAAAAGTATAGAAAAAATATAAAAAAAATACTATAATACATTATAAGGCTCTTTGACAGATTAAAATTTTACACGAGAGGCATTTTTTAGTTTGATAATTATATAGCTAGGTGAAAGTAAAGCGAATTTCAAAAAGAATTGATAATTATATAAGTAAGCTAAAAAAATATAATAGAATAAGAAACTATTTTAAAAATCTCTATTATAAATATTATAGAATTTTTACAAAAAATTTAAGAAAAAATTACGGGTTTTTAAACTCATTCCCTACGTAGCGAAGCGGAGTACACCTTTAGGTGCAGTAATACCACAAGGGTACTTCCTACGGTCGCCAAGTAGGCTCCCGTTGGTCTGCACGCTGTGCTCCTGTTGGTCGGGGGACGAAAACCTATTTCATAAAGACCTATTTTTTCCATATCATTTACTTTATACGTTTTTAAACTCATTCCCTACGTAGCGAAGCGGAGTACACCTTTAGGTGCAGTAATACCACAAGGGCACTTCCTTCGGTCTGCACTCTGTGCTCCCTACGGTCGGGGGGGACGAAAACATGGAACTAAACAATATAAAATATCAATAAAGTATTTTAAGTGTTTTTAAACTCATTCCCCGTAACCGAATAGGTTCCCGTTGGTCGGGGGACGAAAACACTGCTGTATCAAAATATTCATCATCAAGCTCTATACATATAGTTTTTAAACTCATTCCCCGAAGGGGGACGAAAACTTACCATTCCAAACTTCTAGATTGTATAGGTCCTCCGGGTTTTTAAACTCATTCCCCGAATACCACAAGGGCACTTCCTACGGTCGCCAAGTAGGTTCCATTCGGTCTGCACCGCTGTGCTCCCGTTGGTCTGCACTCTGTGCTCCCTACGGTCGGGGGACGAAAACTAGAAACCTTCAAAGTAATCCGCACTTTCTTCCATTCTGTTTTTAAACTCATTCCATACAGACTGAAAGGAATACATATTGATATGTAATGAAAGGTAATAAACTGCACCTATAGTGGACTATCTTAAATGTTAGCAATGCGGTGCGGGAAGCCACCGCAAAGCGTACCCGAACGAAGATTAGGGTATAGCGAGCGTTTTTAAATTCCATTCCCGCTTACTATTTTTTAGTTTGAGGGACGAAATAGAAAATAATTAAAATATTTTCCATTAGCTAATTTTAATTAACTTTTTAATATAATATTTTATATTATATATGTCAGTTTTTGAGTATGACATTAGATAAAACTTGTTTGAAGGTAGTGAATGTACTCTGGTATCGGACTTATGAGTTGGGAACTCTCATTTTTACGATTTATTATGCTTAACATTAAAGCAACTTTAACACTACTTTCAGCGAAAAGACTGCATTTGACAAAGTACAATGTAACTTCATTTTATACCTAAACAACTATATTTTGTCAATTTTC